>JALYHV010000170.1 GCA_030776205.1 Myxococcota bacterium
GCTTTGGAGTCTGGAGACTCGGGCTCAGCGCGCACGGCGAGCCCGTAGGTCCGCGCTGTCTCCAGCGTATCCACCATATGGAGGTAATGCGACCAGGTCTCGGCCCAATCCTCCCACGGGTGCATGGACGCGTAGGCGCTCACGAAGGTCGAGGCCCAATCGGGCGGTGCGCCCAACTCATAATGACGCCGAAGCGCGGCCGCGTAGTCTGCCTGCTCGTCACCGAAAAGATCCCGAAACGCGGCTAGGTCGTTGGAGTTTTTGATCAAACGGTCCCAATAGTAATGACCGATTTCGTGGCGAAAGTGCCCGAGCAGGGTGCGGTAGGTTTCGCCCAGCTGCTCGCGCGTCTTCTCGCGAAACGGATCATCCGCTTCGGCCAGATTGATGGTGATGATTCCGTCGTTGTGGCCCGTGAACACCTTCGACGAGGCGCCGTCCTCAAGGAAACAAAACGCGAGCCCGCCCGGCGTCTCATGCTTGGACTCCACCGGCAGGCCGAGCTCGATCAACGTATGCAGAAGGCGCCGCTTCGCGCGCTCCATGCGGCGCCAGCCCTCTTTGGCGTGTCCGTCGGAGAGGTTCGGGATCACGTCATTCAACCTGCACGCGCGGCAGAGCTCGTTCTCGTCAGCGACGGGTATGGCCCAGTTGCAGGCGGCATGCTCGACGTAATTTCGGCAGAGCCGATAGCGCTGACCGCGAGCCGTGGGGGCCAGCGCTACCATTAATCCTGGCGGCGAGCTTACGGCGGCGTCTCGCCTATCTACCGCCTCGAGGGCGCTGACGGTCCCGTGGTCAGGAAGAAAGGCGAGGGTGTGGCCGCATTTCGTGCACTGCACGTTTTCGAAGAAGAGGACCTGATGGCACGCCGAGCAGGTAAAGATCTTCATCGCCGCGCGGAAAGCACGTAAGGGGCCAACGAGCGCGGCTTACGTGATGAGCCTGCCACGTTCACAACGAGCGCTGCGCACGTGAGGCAGAATGGGCCGCTGCTGGGTCGGGAAACGCGCCATGCAGGAGATTCCGCAGCCCGCTCGCATCGGTTCGGCGAAAAAGGTCTTGCTGCGGGTGCTACGCGCCGCGCGAGCGGAGAAGCTGAAAGAGTCCGAACGCCGCAAGCACGGCGCCCACTCCTGCGAGCGCCAAGGAGCTGTCCGTGCCCGGCAGCGTAAACCGCCCGCTCAGACCCGCCGCAATCGCGACCCCGCCGAAGGCCAGGTTCCATACGCCCGCTCCCATGGACGAGAGCTTACTCCATCGGCAGAGTGGCGCCCCATGCCCCTTCGCCGCCTGGCCGGGCTTCTCTCCTCCTGCGCCTTTTCCTCCGCGGCTTGTTTGCCATCGGGCCTGAACGAACGGTGGACCTGCGAGCCCGACTCCAATGTGTCGCGCCCGCTCTCGAATCCCGACGCCGTCGCCGATGACTCGGGGGCGTTTGGCGTCATCGAATGCCAGACCACTTGCGGACCGCCCGTTCTCCGATGTGCCGCGGTTGCAACCGACGGTGGCCCACCGCGTGCCAACTGCCCCGTGTGCACCTTTTGAGAGTGAGACTAGCCGGCTGTACTGCGCGGATGACTTCGTCCGCCGTTGCAAACCGTGCTACCCCTCTCCTTGCGCGCGGTAAGGGAGAGGTCGTGTGGGACGACTGGGACGACAAACGGACCGGCCGGCGGCGGAGCTCGAGCACTTCCGAGCGCTCCTTCAGGCGTACATGCTGGAGCGGGGGCTGCGTTCAACCGGGCAACGCACCCTGATCGTGGAGACGTTCTTTCGTTCGGAGAACCACGTCAGCATCGAGGAGCTCCTGGCGCTCGTCAGGGCAACCGATCACCGCGTCGGCTACGCGACGGTGTACCGAACTCTCAAATTGCTCACCGAGTGTGGGGTCGCGAACGAGCGCCGATTCGGCGACGGCTTGACGCGCTACGAGCTAGCGGACGACATAACACATCACGATCACCTCATTTGCGTGGAATGCGGCGACATCACGGAGTTCGAGGAGCCGCGCATCGAGGTGCTTCAGGAAAGCGTGGCCGAGACGCACGGCTTCGAGCTCCGCAGCCACAAGCACGAGCTTTACGGCGTTTGCCCCAAGTGCCAAGCCAAGACCCGCGCAGGGAACTGACGCGTTCAGCCGGCGGAGGGCCCGATTTCAGCCTTCAGGATCCGTGAGTCGGTGACGATCCATTCTGTGGCCACGTCCCCCTCGGTGATGGGCACCTCCGCCAGCAGCTGAAAGTCGAACGCGACAGCGATTGTCACTGCCGGAGGCGCGAAGCGCGGGAGCGCGTTGTCGTAGTATCCTGCCCCGTAGCCGACGCGCTGGCCCGCCGGATCGACTGCGAGGGCGGGGATGACGATTGCGTCGAGGTCCCCGTCGCCAGCCTCCGGCTCCGCGCCCGAAGGTTCGACAACAGCAAGCCCCTGGCGTTGCATACTGTCCGGGAGCGCCACGAAACGAAATGTCATCGCGTGGGTCTCCGGATCCACGGCCGGATACGCGACGCGAGCCCCTCGCTCACGAAGGACGGCGTCGAGCGGGCGAAGGTCGACCTCGTGCCGCTCTTCGATGGGCCAGAAGAGCGCGACGGAGCGCGCGCGCTGGATGGCGTCGAGGCCCAAAAGGTGCTCCACGATCCGTGCGGAGCGTTCCGCGCAAGCCGCCGCCGGAAGAGCCTTTCGTAAGCCGCGCATCCGTTTTCGGAGCTCGATTTTGACTCGTCGACGAAGGGTGTCTTCTGCCAAGGACGAAACGAAGCCGTGGGGTTCGTGCGGCATGACTCGGCAGGGTAGTCCTTCCGACGGCTGCTGGGCCCGCGTAGCGGGCGTTAGGGAGTTCGGCTCTCGGTCTTGGGCGCGTTGTAGGTCTGCCCGTGCATCGCGGAAACGAGCTCTTGAAGCAGGTCACGTGCCTCCGGCTTGGCCTTCAGATGATTCAGGAGCAGCGACGAGACTTCGCCGAACGATTTCTCGAACGCGAGCCCTTCGCGCGTCCGCGCTGCAACCTTCTCCCTGCCACTCGACAGGTCCTCCTCGAGCGCCTCCGCATACCGCGCGAGCTGCGCCCGCAGCTCCTCGATCTGGCGTCGGAGATCCTTGGCCTGTGCGTCCTTGGTCGTCGCCCTCTGCTCGTGCTCCTTGAGCTGCTCGCGTTTCAAGTCGACCAGCGCTACGGTAGCGCCTGCGCGCTCAAAGATCGCTCGAAGCTGGAGCGTGCTGCCGCCGGCCTGATCGGCCGCCTGCTTGGCCTGCGCCAGGCCACGCTCGGCCTGGCTCAGCACCTCGCGCAGGCGGCCCACCTCGACCTGCTCGGCGGCGAGCTCGCGAAGCGCGCGGGACTCTTCGTGCGCAAGTTCCTCGACCTTTCGTCCGATCTCCGCGCGCAGTGCCCGCCCTCGGCGCTCGAGTGCCTCGAGCTTGCGTGTGTGGGCGGCAACCTCCCCCTCGAGACGGCTGGCTCGTGACGCGAGATCCCATGCCTGGGAGCTCGCGCTCTGTACGTCCGGGGGCGGGTTTCCGCCTGGATACGCGCGAGACACCATGCGGGAGAAGAGCGCGGCCCGGCTTGCCCATTCGATGACGCCCGGCGATTGAGGCGGGGGCGCCGGCGGAGGCGCGGCGTTCTCGCCGGTGGCGGCGATCTCCCACGGCGAGCTCGGAAGGCTTCGTTGAAGCGATTTGAGCTCCTCGTGCAGATGGTGGGCGTCTTGAAAGCGCTTCCTGCGCTCCTTTTCGAGTAGCTTGATGACGATGGCCTCGGCCGGGGCGAGGACGTCGGCCTTTATGGATCGCGGTCGTGGAGCGACGGCGGTGCGCTGCATTTCGAGGAGCGTGTCGCGGTCGTCGCTGCGGAAGGGGAGCTGGCCGGTCAACATCTCGAAGAACAAGACGCCGAGCGCATAGAGGTCGCTCTGCGCGGTCGCCTCTTCGCCCCTGGCTTGCTCGGGGCTCATGTACTCGGGTGTTCCGAAGACCGCGCCCTTCGGTGCGAGCCGCGGATCCATGGCCAAGTGGGCCAGTCCGAAATCGAGGATCTTCACGAAATCCTTCCGGCCGCCGCGCGTCGTCAGCAGGATATTGTCACTCTTGAGATCCCGATGCACGACGCCCAAATCGTGAGCGCGCGCCAGCGCCGCGCACATCTGCTCGAGGATGTCGACGCCGCGTGCGAGAGGCATGGAACCTCGACCGAGCTCGCTCGATAGCGATGTCCCGACCAGGTACTCCATGACGAGGTAAAGCTCGGAGTCCTCGGTCTCGCCGATATCGTGAATATCGATGATATGCGCATGGTCCACCCGATTCGCCGCACGCGCCTCGCGCAACATCCATGCACGAAGATGCGTTTCACCCCGGAGGTCCGGGCGAATCAATTTAACTGCAACGATCCGATCGATGAGCACGTGCCGCGCGCGGTAAACGACGCCCATACCGCCCTCGCCAATACGTGCTTCGAGACGATATCGTCCCGCGATGACGCGGTTGAGCATCGGATCCGTCGACTTGGACGGTTGAGGAAGTCGCTGTGCCATATCGCTCCGTTCCGCTCGAGCCCTTGCTTAGGGCTGCGACAGAGGATGGTAACAGCCGCGCGCGCGGGCGGGAACCGCGCCTTTCAGAACGTGACGTGCAGCATGGGCAGGCGAACTTCAGTAGGCGATCCGGTTATCCCATATTGTCGCTCCTCGGCGACGGAGTAGACGGAACGCACCTCCGGTATGGGCATGCCCACTCGGAAGGACCGCTCTTGCACGTTGAACAAAGACTGCGGCGGCGTTCCCGGCGCCGTGCCGGGCGGAGCGGGCGTAGGTGAAGGCGCGGCCGCAGGGGGAGGGGGATTGACGGCCGGCACGCCGGTGGTCACGCCGGCGCCGGGTACTCCTGGCTCCGCGGCGGGTCCACCTTGGGGGGTGTTGTCCTCGCTCGCTTTGTCGTCGGGAATGTACCGCGTGCCGTTCAGGACGAGCACGACGGCTGGAATAACCAGGGCGAGGCCGCCCGCGAGCATGTAGGTCGGTGCCTTGCCGTCGGTGTTGCCGTGTTCGACGAAGTAGCCACCGACGCCGCCTCCCGCCGCGCCGGCGATGGCGCCCACGGCGTAGGCCCACCCGCTGCGAACGCCGGCCAGCGACTCGGTGATGGTGACCACCTCGGCACCCAAGAGGGCACCGCCGGTGATCCCCTTACCGGTGGGGGACACGTTATCGGCCCGTGCGTCGGCAAGGGGGGCCAGCAGGGCAGACGCGCCAAAGAGTGCTGCCGTCGCGAGGACGGCGGGACGCGGGGTCGAGCGAGACAGGGCCATAGGATGTCCTCGTTTGAGAGCGTGGCCGTTTTCGTGGATTGGGGGGGTTGGCGGCGGGGCGATGTTCCCAATACCCGAGCGAATACCGGCCGGACCTCGAGTGGCGCACCGTAACACGCCCTTCGAACGAGCGGTGGTCAACGTGCTCATGGTGCGAGCGAGCTCGCCAGCCGGAGGCGCCCACGAGTTTGACGCCTCCATCGCAGATTGCGCTACGTTCGGCCGGTGTCCGTCCCCGTCCCGGTCCTGCTCGTTGTCGCCCATGTCACCGCCAACGTGGTCTGGATAGGCGCGATACTGGCCGTCGCCCTCCTCGTCGGCCGAGCACGGTTCATGGCAGATGTCGCGGAAGTCGGCGCGCTCGCGCGGCGCGTGTACTCGCGGCTGGCAATGCCAGCCTTTCTCGTGAGCTTCGTCGCTGGCGTCGCGCGCATTGTCCTCGCGCCAGCTGCCTATGCCCACCTCCCCTGGATGCACGTCAAGCTAACGTTCGCGCTCGTGGTCATTGCGCTGCACCATGTCATCGGGGCGCGCGCCCGCCGCACGGCGAATGGCGACGCAACGGCCGGAAACGGTGTGGCCGCCGTTGCGATCTTTGCGTTTGTGTGCGCCACCGCAGCGGTCTTTCTCGGTGTGGCGAAGTCGCTGCCCTAGCCCACGCCGCTCGCCGATAGCGGCGCATCCCCTCGGGGCCGCTCTCGAAACGGCCCATCCGGTTCGGGCAATTGCGACACGCTCAACGCTCGACTATGGCAACTCGACTGGGCGTTCGCTGCGGGCGCCGCTGCATTCCACTGTCCTCGAACGGCGGCTCGCGAGCGACAAGTGCAAATGACGCAGCGTGGGTGCTAAGAGGTGTCGAGGAAAGAAGCCATGTACGACGTACGCGCGCTGAATGAGCTAGTCAGCAAAGAGAGTGCTTTCGTCGACCGCCTGACCAACGAGGTCGGCAAGGTCATCGTGGGCCAGAGTTACATGGTCGAGCGCATCATGGTCGGGCTGTTGACCGGGGGCCACGTGCTGCTCGAGGGCGTCCCAGGTCTTGCGAAGACGCTGACCGTACGCACGCTCTGCGACGCGATTCACGCCAAATTCGCGCGGATCCAGTTTACACCGGATCTCCTCCCCGCCGATCTCGTCGGAACCGTGGTGTACAACCAGCAGCGAGGGGAGTTCACCTCGAAGCTCGGTCCCATCTTCGCGAACTTGGTCCTTGCCGACGAGATCAACCGCGCTCCCGCCAAGGTCCAGAGCGCGCTGCTCGAAGCCATGCAGGAGCGTCAGGTCACCATCGGCGACAGGACCTATCCTTTGCCCGAGCCGTTCATCGTTATGGCGACGCAGAACCCCATAGAGCAAGAGGGCACGTACGCGCTGCCCGAAGCGCAGGTCGATCGCTTCATGCTCATGGTCAAGGTCGGGTACCCCACTCGGGACGAAGAGCGCAAGATCATGGACCGGATGACGCAGCCCGAGCTCGCGCACGCCGAACCGGTCGTCACGCCGGTGGAGCTGCTGGAGGCACGCAAGGTGGTCAAGCAAGTCTACGTCGACGAGAAGGTGAAGGAGTACATCGTCGAGGTGGTCTTCGCGACGCGCGAGCCGGCCAAGCATGGTTTGAAGGACCTGGCGCCCCTCGTCGAGTTCGGCGCCAGTCCGCGTGCAAGCATTGCCCTCAATTTGGCCGCGCGCGCGCATGCGTTCTTGCGCCATCGAGGCTATGTCACCCCCGAGGACGTGAAGGCCGTCGGCCCGGATGTGCTCCGTCATCGGCTCGTCTTGACCTATGAAGCCGACGCCGAAGAGGTGACGAGCGAACAGATCGTCAAAAGGGTCTTCGAGGTGGTCGAGGTCCCCTGAGTCGCTGGTAGCGCCGCGTCAGCGGCAGCTCGACGGATCGGGCAGCTGGCACAAGCCGTTGATGCAGGTCGCCGGAGACACGCAATTCGGGCCGTTCGTCGTGTCACAAGCCGCCCCATCGGCTGCAGCGGCGAGGCAGGTCCCCGCGAGCGCTCCCGAGCACTTGCCCGCCGCCGTACAGACGGAGAAGGAACCGCCCGTCAATCCACACGCGCCGCCGTTTGCCACGACCTGCACGGTCGCGCAGGCGGTGGTCAGCGGATTGCAAAACAGACCCTGGCGGGAATCGCAGTTCTGCGACTGCGGATCGCAAGCCGCGCCTGCTCCAACAGGAATGGTGCACGTCCCCGCGCCGGCCGTGGTGAGGCACACGAGCGACCCTTGGCATGGTTGGCTGGCGCTGCACGCCGCTCCGGCGGCACCAGGCATCACGCACGTACCCTGGCAAGCGAGCCCCGGCGTGCAATCGGCGGTCCCGGCGCAGGCTTCGCCCGCCATCGAGCGCGCGCTGCAAACGCCGCAGCTGCCCGTGCTCTTCTTGCAATAGCCCGCTGCGCACTGGCTATCGTCGCCGCACGCCGTCCCAGCGCCAAGGCTGCCGCTGATCTGGCATGCGCCGGGGGTGTTGCCCGACAGGATGTCATCGCAGCTGGCGGCCGCGAGGGCTTGCGAGCAGGCCTCCAGCTTGCTCGCCGTTGCGCCGCTCCCCGTTGCGGTTACGCGGGTGTGACACGTCAGCTTCTGTCGCGCGATGCACGTCGCCACGTCACCGAATGCAGCCTGGATAAAGAAAGGCGCGCACGATTGGGCCCGGTTGCAAAATGCAGCGAGCGCATCGCCGCAAGCCTGCTCCGGCGTTCCTCCTCCCGTGGTCGAGGAGCTGCTCGAACACGCGCCCACTGTCCCCGCTAGTACGAGTGCCATCGATGCTCCCAAAACGAGATCTCTCATGCCCGAACCTCCCTCGACCGACCAGCCTACGTGGCGATGCGCCGCGGGCTCCCAATTAATCGAGGTGCTCGAGCGGTCTTGTGGGAGAGGTGGCTGCCCACACCCACGCCGGCCATTTGTACGACGGCTCGTTGCCGCTGCCGATGCTCGTCAGGCGCGCTCGAGGCGAACCGCTGTCCCGTAAGCAAGCACCTCGGTCGCTCCCTGCACGAACTCCGTCGCGTCGTACCGCATGGCCACGATGGCGTCCGCGCCGAGCGACTCTGCATGCTGCGACATCTTGAGGTACGCCTCATGGCGCGCGGCCTCGCACACGTCGACGTACTCGCTGATATTTCCGCCCACGAGCTGCTTGAAGGCGCCCACGAACGACTGGCCGATGTTGGGCGAACGCACAACGATGCCGCGAACGACGCCGAGGTATTCGACGATGCGGTGACCCGAGATTTCGTTCCCGGTGCTGACCAAAAGCCTCACGCTGCGCTCCGCGCCGGAACGGTAGGCGCTCGTGCTGTAGGGCTCTGCCATGCGCGAAAAGCCTACCATTACGCGCCCCCAGCGTGGAGCGTCGATCAGCGTGGCGGCTCGGCTACAACGCCTGCCCTGGCCGCCTCGGCGGATTTTCGGCCACGAGGAATACTGACCGCGGCCGAATTGTCCGGTGCCCGTGCTAGAAGGGCCCGCGCCCCCACCCCGGCAACCGAACGCTAGAACCGCCCGTGATTCCGAAGGAGCTTCTCGCCGCCCTCCGCACGATCGAGATCCATACCGCGCGTCTCGCCAACGAGCAGCTCTCAGGCACCTACGCCTCGAGCTTCAAGGGACAGGGGCTCGCGTTTCGCGAGGTGCGGCCATATCAGCCCGGCGACGACGTCCGATCAATCGATTGGAACGTCAGCGCCCGGATGAACGACGCATTCGTCAAGGTCTTCGTCGAGGAGCGGGAGATGACCGTCATGCTCGTCGTGGATCTGTCGGCGAGCGAGCGGTTCGGGACCCGGCGCGCGGCCAAGCTGCGCGTCGCCAGCGAGGTCGCCGCGCTCCTGGCATTCAGCGCCATCCGCAACAACGACCGAGTCGGCCTCATCATTTCCACGGACAAGTTGGAACGGGTCGTTCCGCCGAAGAAGGGCGAGAAGCACGTGATGCGCGTCGTGCGCGAGATACTCGGCTTCACTCCGCCCAAGGTCGAATGGCGTCCCCGCGAGCCGGGTGCGAAGAGCGCGCTCGGCGCCGCGACGGATCTGAAGGCGGCGCTCCAAGGACTCGTTCGCGTGTCGCGGCGGCGCAGCATTGCCTTCGTGGTGAGTGACTTCTACGATACGGGCTACGAGCGTGCGCTCGCGCTGGCCTCGGCAAAGCACGATCTCGTTCCAGTAGTCCTTGTCGACCCGCGGGACGCCGAGCTTCCCGACGTGGGTCTGGCAAGCTTCGAGGACCTCGAGAGCGGCGAGCCGATCGTCGTCGACACCGGCGACGCCCGCGTTCGCACCTGGTACGCGCACACGATGAAGAACCTCCTGTCCACGCGCAGGACCACGTTCCACAAGCTCGGCCTCGACGCCGTCGAAGTGGAGACCGGCGGCTCTTTCGTCCGGCCGCTGCGGGATCTCTTCGCGCGTCGAGCCCGGAGGATTCGACGATGACGTCGCGCGGCGTGCCGGCGGGGATCGCAAGCGCAGCGAGAGCGGCGAGCGGGATTGGCCTGTCGGCGCTTCTCTTTGCGTTTCCGGCGCACGCGGAGTGCGTGGAGACGGGCGCCGCCGCCGAGCGCCCGCAAATGATCGACTCTTTCCCCGCGCGCGGCACGAGTGGGTATGCCGCGACGCTGCACGTCGTCGTCTCGCATGGCAGGGGTGAGACCGTCCTCCCGCGTGGGCTCGAGCTGCAGAGCGACGGTGAGGCGGCGCGCATTCTCAAGGCGTCCGGGTTTCTGTTGCCGGATCAAGACAGCGGCTCTGCGGCACGTCTTTCGAGCGCGGACACGGACGCGAAAGGCGGGCGGCGGCAAACGACGCTCGACCTGCCGCTGGTCGCGCTCCCGAGCGAAGGCGGTCGCCACACGCTCGTCTTGCCGCCGCTGCCGGTGTCCGTCGCCCGAGCAAACAACGACGTGGTCACGCTCTGCACCAAGGCGCACACGATCGTCGTGGACGACCCCACGGCGTCGACCCCCGATGCGCAGCCGAAGAGCAATCCCCCGGCACGGCTGCAGCGAGAAGAGTGGGTGGCGCTCGAGCGTGCGCTCGCGTGGACCGCAGCCGGCGCCGTCGTCGGGAGCCTCGTGGCGTGGCTCGTTCGCCGTCGTCAAAAGCGCCCCAAGCCCGTCGGTGCGCCTCCGGTTCCGAGGGCGGCTTGGGTGATCGCGCTGGAGCGGCTCGACGAGGCGCGCCACGCCGGTCTACTCGAGACACAGCGCTTCTCCGAGTTCTTCGACCGGGTGAACGACGCCGTACGCGAGTACCTCGGGGCGCGGTTTGGCTTCGAGGGGCTGGAGTCGACGACTGACGAGACGCTCGCCGCGCTCCGGCGGGTCGCGCATTTTGCGCTCCCTTTGCCAGAAGTCGCGGCGTTCCTGCAAGAGTGTGATCTCGTGAAATTCGCGGATGTTACGCCCGCGCTCGAGGAGTGCGAACGCGCGCTGGCCGAAGCGGAGAAGGTGGTGCGTGCGACGATGCCGACGGCGACGCGCGTCGCGTTTTCGGAGACGACGTCGGAGGCGAGAGCGCGTCAATGAACCCTCGCACCCTTCGCGGCGTCGCAGTGGCATTCGGCACACTCGCGCTCCTCGCCCTCGGCCTCGTCGCGCCGGTGCTCGCTCGCGGCGAAGCCTGGCGCAGCGCGACCTGGAGCTCTTGGCCCGGACCAATTGCGGCCCATCCCTCGACGAACGAAGCGCTGGCATGGTTGGCGAGGGCGGGGTGGTGCCTGGTGCTTGCCGGCGTCGTGCTCGTCGTGCCGTATGTCGTCTGGAAGATGACGCTCGGCGCAGACGCGCGCGTGCCTCGGCTCGGTCTGCCGAGCATCGTAGCGCTGGCGGGGGGGCCACGAGGCTGGCGTGTTCCGCTCCGTGACGCGCCAGGCATGTTGCGCGGGGCCGCCCTGGTGCTCGCCGCGCTCGCCTTGGGGCGACCCCAAAGCGTGCTGCGCGGGGAGACTCAAGACGAACAGGGAATCGACATCGTCCTCGTTCTCGACCTGTCGGGCTCCATGGCCGCCGTCATGGATTCGGGGGGCGACAGTCGGCTTGTCGAACCCGGAGCGCGCGGACCGCGTCACCGGCCGACGCGCCTGGACGTCGCCAAGGACGTGCTTGTCGATTTCGTTCGGCGTCGAAAGACCGATCGAATCGGGGTGGTCGTCTTTGCGAAGCAGGCGTTCGTCCTCTCGCCGCCCACGCTCGACTAAGGGCTTATCACCCAGCTGGTCTCCAAAATCGATCTGGGCGTGATCGACAGCAGCAAGACGGCCATCGGCGACGCGGTGGGTACCGCGGTCGCCCGTATGCGTCACAGTAACGCGCGCAGCAAGGCCGTCGTTCTGCTGACGGATGGAGACTCGAACGAAGGCATCATTTCGCCCGAGTACTCCGCCCACCTCGCGCAAAAGGAAGGGGTGCGGGTTTACACCGTACAGATCGGCAACGGCGACGACGTCGACGTGCAAACGGGCACCGATCTCTTCGGCCAGCCCTTCTACGAGCGGAAGCACTTTCCGGTCAATCCGGATCTCTTGCGGACCATGGCGCACGAAACCGACGGGCAGTCTTTCATCGCCACCGATCGATCCGGTCTCGAGCAAAGCATGCACGCCATTCTCGACCACCTGCAGAAGACCAAGTTCGAGTCGCAGGCGTCCACCATGGAGGATCTGTTTCCGTTTCTGTTGATTCCGGCCGCGGTCCTCATCGCGTTGGAAGCGGTCGTCCGCCTCGCGCTCGTGCGGAGGTTCCCGTGAGGTGGGGGCACGATTTTGGGTCTCCTCTCGGCGCGGCCCTCGCCGTGTTCTGCGCGCTCGCGCTTGCGGCTTATGCCGCGGCGGTCGTATGGGCCGGCGTCGGCCAGGCGCGCGCGGCGCGGAGGTTCGGAGAGGCCGCTCTCCTCGCGCCCCTCACCACCCATGACGCAACGGTGCGCCGCGCAGTGAAATCGGTGCTCCTCGTCATGGCCATGGCCTTCGCCTTCCTCGCTTTGGCCCGACCGAAGTTCGGCAGCGGGACGCGGATCGTTCCAGCCACGAATCTCGATGTGGTGGTGGTGCTCGATTATTCGAAGAGCATGTATGCGCGCGATATCGTGCCGAACCGGATTGCACGAGCCAAGGCCGAGGTCGCGCGGCTGATTCGAGATTTGCCCGGGGCACGGTTTGGTGCCGTCGCATTCGCCGGTGAGCCCATGAGCTTTCCGCTGACCAGCGATGGCGGGGCGATCGCCCAGTTTTTGCGACAGCTCGAACCGAACGACATGCCGGTAGGGGGCACCGCGACCGCGCGAGCGCTCGAGCGCGGCCGAGAGCTCTTCGCTCGCGACCCAAAATCCAAAGACCACGTCCGGGTCATCGTGCTCGTCACGGACGGCGAGGATCTCGAAGGCGATCCTGTGAACGTGGCGGAAAACTGCGCCCGGGAGGGCACTCGCATCGACGTGGTTCAGATAGGAGGACGCGCGCCGGAGCCTATTCCCGACGTTGGAGAGGACGGAAAGGTGAAGGGCATTCGTCGAGACGACGAAGGGAAGCCGTTGACGACCGAGCTCTCGGCCGAAGGAGAGGCGCAGCTCGCGCGTGTAGCCCAAACGACGGGCGGGACCATCGTGCGCGCCGAGCACGGTACGACGGGAATTGACCAGGTCGCCCGTGGCCTACAACGAATGATGCGCGAGGAGCTGAGCGAGAAAGTCGAGACGGTCTACGCCGAAGAGTTTACGTGGCCCCTGGGAACAGCCGTCGTCCTTCTTCTGATCGAAGGGTTGGTCGGCGAGTCGCCGCGTCGGCGTCGGTCCACGCGTGGGGTGGAGGCATGAAACGTCTTCGCATCCTGCTCTTCTTGTTCGTGTGCTCGTGTGGATGGAATCCGTCCCGTCCGTTCGAACGCGATGCGCCGATGGTCAGCAGGGCGGTCGCCGATCTCGAGGCCGGAGACGCCGCCAGCGCCGCAAACCGTCTGGAGGAGTACTTGAACACCGGCGACTGCAAGGAGGGCAACATCGGTACACCCGATTCGCTCAAGCGGCGCGCCGACGGAACCTTCGACCTTGGTTTGGCGCTTTTTCGGATAAGTGAGCAGCTCGGGCGTCGCTTCGGGGAGGAGGAGTCGGAGGCACCTCCGGACCAAGCGCGGCGAGCGCAACGCCATGCCCTCGTGGAGTGTGCACGACGGGTCGTCGGGGCCATTGCCGAGAGCGATACAGCGGGCGAGCTTCGCGCACGCAGTCAGTATCTCGATGGGAATTCGGCGTTCCTCGACGGCGACTACCGCGCGGCCGTCCGCGCATACGACCGCGCGCTCGCGCTCGCGCCAGCCGAGACGGACAGTGGGGACCCGGTCGGGCGCGATGCGGCTTGGAATCGCGCCATCGCGCTCCGGCGCATCGATGAGCAGGACAAGAAAGACGCCGGCAACGACGCATCCCAGGACGCGAGCGCCGACGGCTCGTCGCCTCGCGACGGCGGCCGCGATGCGTCGCGAGACGCGGGTGGCGGCAAGGACGCTGGAACGGACGCATCGGGCGGTACGCCCGACAGCGGCGCGGCAAACGACGCAGGGCCGCAAGCCCCCCCGCCTGATGCGGCGAGCGAAGCCCCAGACGTGGGCGCCCCACCACCAGCAAGCGCCGATCAGGACGAACGCATGCTCAACCAACTGGAGAATGCGCCCACGCTCCAGCAAGAAGAGGCGAAGCGCTTCAATAAGAGACGCGTGCGCGGAATGGCGGACAAATGAGCACCAGACGGGCGCGCCCGCTTAGCCAGCCGTGCTCGATGGGCTTTGCGTTGCCCGTCGGCCGCCGTTCTTGCCCTGTTCCCCTCCTGTTTCTGCTGCTGCTCGCCTCGATCGCCGCGGGGGGCGCTGTATGGGCGGGGAGCGCCCCGCAGATTCAAGTTCAGGCGGACCGAGACGTCGTAGCAGTCGGCGAGGTCGTCCACGTGCAAATGAACGCGACGAGCAGCGAGTCGATGCCGAGCGCTCCGCAGCTGGCGTCGACGCCTGGGTTCGTCTTGCGCGGGCAGAACGCGTCGCCGTCGCAGACGCTCATCAACATCAACGGTCAGCGGATGGACCGGTATGGGCTCTCCGTGGACTGGCTTCTGCAAGCGCAGCGCGTCGGCGCGTTCAGCGTGGGTCCCGTCAGCGTCGTCGTCGGAGGCGCGCGCTATGCCTCGCCGCCCATCGCGCTGAAGGTCGTGCCTGCGGGTCAAGCGCCGGCGCGCCGCCCGCGCGCGCAGGGTCAGCCGGCATTTCCGCAGAATCCCCTTGGGGGTTTCTCGCCGTTGGATCCGTGGCGGGGGTTGCTCGGCCTCGACCCCAGTCAGGAGCAGCCGCCCTCGGTGCCGCAGCCGTCCGTGGTCATCGACCCCGCCTTGGGGTTGGACTCGCCGCGCGGTGCCTTTTATTTCCTGCGCTCGACCGTCGACAAGCGAACCGCTGTGGTCGGTGAGCCGCTCGTCTTCAGCGTCTACGAGTACGTCGACTTGTCCGCCAATGTCGCGCTGGACGGCGACGACGCCCACGACGCGAGCGTCGCCGATTTCGTGAAGCGCCCCTTGGTGCGCGAAGATCAGGAGGCTCCTCACGTCGGCTACGCGATGGTGGGTGGTCATCCCTGGGAGGTAAAACTGCTGCGACGCTGGGCGCTCTTTCCGGTTCGCTCCGGCGAGCTGACGATTGGTCCTATGAGCCTCACCTTACGGCAGCCGCGCAGCGCCTCGGGGAGCCGACGCGCGTCCGAGGAATGGCGCGTTCAGGTCACCGAACCGCCAGCCGCGGGACGTCCGCAAGGATACGCGCTCGGCGACGTGGGTCGCTTTTCGCTGACGGCGCAGGTGTCTCCACGCCAGGTGGACCGGGGAGGGGCCGTCAGCGTGCACGTCGAGATTTCCGGGAGCGGCAACGTGCCCAGCAGCATCGCGACGCCTGCGCAGCAGGGCGTCGAGTGGCTCACCCCCGAGGTCCATGAGCAGCTCGGGCCCATAGGGCAGGAGTCGTTCGGCGGAAAGCGCTTGTTCGACTTCGTCGTGCGCGTGTCGCGTGCAGGCGACGTGGACCTCGGAGATCTGACGCTGCCGTTCTGGAATCCGGAGCAAAAACGATACGAGGTCGCGCGGGCGGCGTTGGGTCTCGTCCACGTATCGCCATCGGTCACCGGAGTCACCACCGCGGCGGAGCCCCTGCCTGAGATTCTGCCCGGACTGCCCGCCCCTCGCGAGGCGCTCGAAGGTATGCCCCGGCCACGCGCCCACCTCGACGATTCGCGGCTCTTCTGGCTTGCAGGGATCGGCGCAGGGCCGATGTTCTTTGGGCTGGCAGTCGCCGGCCGCAGTGTGGGTCGCCTCTTGGCGGATGCGTCTCGCAAGCGCCGCGTGTCGCCCGCGACCGAATTGCGCGCCCGTATCGCGCTCGCGCGTGAGGCTTGCGAGCGAGCCGATACCCGAATGGCGGACGCGGCCACAGCCCGGGCACTCCAGGCAGCAACTCAGGCCTACGCCGGCGTGAGCGTCCTCGGCGCGGTGGGCGATGAGGTGGTCGCGCGCCTGGAGACGGTGGGGGTCGGCCGCGACGTCGCCGCCGGTGTCGCGGCTGTGTTGCGAGATTGCGAGGCGGCGCGGTTTTCGCCGGATCCGCCAGAAGCGGGAGCGGCGCGTGAGAGGTGGCTTCGAGCGCAGCGAGCCATCCAGTCATTGCAGGCGAGCGCATGATCGGGCGCCCGCTATGGCTCGTGGTCGTCGCGGCGGCGCTGACCGCGGGGGCGGCGCGGGCAGCGGCCGACGACGCGGTGTCGAGCGACGCGCTCTTCGCGTCGGCGT
>JALYHV010000171.1 GCA_030776205.1 Myxococcota bacterium
TCCACAAAGAGATGGTCGTCACCGGCAGCGCGGTGCCGCTCTCGATGGTGCGAAAGCGCGCAGCCGACGGCGAGGGAACCATCGCGCCCGTCGTGCTGGTGCACGGCTTCGGGCAAAACCGCTACGCGTGGCACCTGCCCGCACGAAGCCTTGCCAACCACCTGGCGCACCAGGGGTTCGACGTGTTCAACCTCGATCTGCGAGGCCACGGGCGGTCTCGCACGCTCGGCGCCAGGCGCTGCGGCGGCATCGAGGACTACGTGCGCGAAGATTTGCCGTCGGCGGTCGAGGAGGCGCAAAAGCTGTCTGGCGGCCGGCCCGTCTGGGTGGTTGGGCACTCGCTCGGAGGGCTCGTCGCCTACGCGTCTGCACCCACGCTCCGGGGCGCCGTCGCCGGCGTGGCGTCCATCGGTAGCCCGTACCACTTCACACGGGGTTCGCTGACCCTCGGCGCCCTGAGCCTCCTCTTCCGGGCGATCGCCCTCGCCCCGATCCCGAACGCGCCCCTGCCACTCGCGCCGGTCGGCGCCGCAATGCGGGTCCTCCGGCGCTTTGCGGAGAGCCCCTTTTATCCGATTCCGCTGCGCGGCTGGCACGCCGGATCCTGCGAGCCGCACGTGCTCGAGCAGCACCTGCGCCTGGCCTTCGACCGCGCCGCCGTGGCGGAGATGGTGAACCTCTTCGAATGGGCGGTCGACGAGCGCTTCGGCGGGCGCGAAGCCGACTACGTGGAGCGCTTCGAGGCGATGGACCTGCCGCTCCTGATCGTCGCGGGTGCGAACGACGATTTGGCGCCGCCCGCGAGCGTGCGTCCGGCGTTCGTCCGCAGCCGAGCGCGCGACAAGACCTACCGTGCCCTCCCGCTGGGCCACATCGACCTGTTGGTCGGCCGGCATGCGCCGCGGATGACCTGGTCGATTCTTACGAGCTGGCTGAAGAAGCGAGCGGCTTAGCGCCGAAAAACCGGCGGAACCTTAGGTGTCGATCGCCCTGCTCACTCGCCGCCGTTCTTCTTTTTTTCCGGGCCGCCACCGGACGCGGTCTCCGTCTTGAGGCGCGCGAGGTCCTCCTCGAGCTTTCGAACCGTCCGGCGCAGATCCTTCACTTCGTCCTCGGTCGCTAGGGCCATCGCCTTGGCGACGTTTTCTGCCTGCTCTTTCGCAAAGCTCTGCGCCTTGCCGGGCACGCTCATCGCCGCCATGACCGCCTTCATCACGCGCTCGTCCTGCAAGAGACGCATGAAGCGCGGATCGCTCATCAGCTTCATGCCCTTCTTCAGGAGCGCTTTTTTGACTGACATGATCGCGGGGGGTTTACGCTCGCGGCCCACTCCGCGCAAGAGCGCGAGCGGCCGCCGCCACAGCGCCGCACGCGTCCTGCTCGCGTTCTCGCTCGGGTCTCATTGCAGAGCGTGCGACCAGACCGCCCCACCGGACGCCACGACCACGCGGCGCGTCCCCGCGTCCGTCGTGATGGCGAGGGCCCCGGCGCCTTGCAAGCACCCCGCGTCGAACGGCGTCCAGGCAGCGGCTCCGTGCTGCCGGACGTAGACGGCGCCCGCGGACGAGGCGTAGAGGTCGCCCGTCGTCGCATCGCGGACCAACGCGGTGGCGCCTAGCGAGGGGAGCCCTTGGCTCGCGTCCGACCAGGTGGAGCCGCTGTCGGCGCTCCGCTGAATTCCCGCGCCGGCGACGCACGCGTACAGCGCTTGTGGCGAACCGGCTACGGCGGGCACGAGGACCAGACAGCCGATGGCTTTGGCGGGGGCGAGCACGTTGACCCAGGACGACCCGCCGTCGGTGCTCTTGTAGACGCCGTGGCCGTTGGTGCCGATGAACAGAGTCTGGGGCGTGGTCGGCTCGATCGCGATCGCCCGCACATCGATGAAATTGCCCGCGGGCGTCGGCCACGGCGCCAGCGCCCCGTTGCTTGGCGTCCAGGTCGTGCCTCCGTCGAGCGACTTGAAGATGCCCCCCACTTGGGTCGCCGTATAGAGAACCTTCGCGTCATGGGGGTCGAACGCGAACGCGAACGAGTTGTCGGTCAGCGTGCTCGGCGCGAAGGTCGCCCCATCATTCGCCTGGTAAAGCGTGTTCCATCCTCCGACGAGGACGCGCTTGGCGACGTAGGGGTCGCTCGCGACGACGAACGTGTAGTCGATCGGAAGGCGCGTCGCCGGAATGCGTTGCCACGGTTGGCCGGACGCCGCCCGCTCCCAGACCCCGGAGCCCCACGACGAGAGCCACAAGCGCGACGGATCGAGCGGCGATACGTCCAGCGAGGAGACCATGAGCCCGAGCAGCCCCTGGGCCACGATCCAGGCCGAACCGCCGTTCGAGGAGGTCCAGATTCCGCCGTGGCTGCCAAAGAGGACGTGGCCGGGGCGAAGCGGGTCGACCAGCAGCGTCCCCGAGCTGCCGACCGGCACGATGTCGAGGCCCTGGTTCAGCGCCGGACCGAAGCTCTTCCCGCCATCGATGGAGTGCTTCGGCCCGTCGGCATAGACCAGCGCGTACAGGTCATCGCAGCCTCCTGGCGAGATCGCGATGTTCGTCGCGCCGTACGGCCCCACGGCCTTGGTCGTCCACGTCACGCCGCCGTCGGCCGAACGCGACACGCCGTGTCCGGTCGCGGCGTAGAGCACGCTCGCGTCCCCGGCGCACCGCGTGACGCCCCAGCCCAGGCCCGCGCCAGGCAGCGTCACAGTCCATGTCGCGCCGCCGTCCGTGCTCCGCACGATCTCGCCGCCGGTCGGCGCCCCGTTCGCGTCGATCTGGGCCACGGACGCAACGACCACGTCGGCGTTGCCGGGGTCGACGCTCAGCCCCAGCGTGTCGCCGTACGGATAGCCGAAGCCCATAGCGGCCCAGGTGCGCCCGCCGTCGTCGGAGCGGAGCGCGCCCGACCGTTGCGTGCCGACGTAGACGCGCAGCGGATGCGCCGCGGCGACGCTGATCGAGCTGAGCGAAAGGCCCTGGAGCGACAAAGAGGACCAGGTCTTTCCTCCGTCGGCCGATGCGAGAACGCCGGTCGTGGAGGCGCCGAGGAGGGCGCCCGGGCTCGTTCCCGAAAGCGCCAACTGCGAAATCGAACCTGCGACCCGGCCCTGCACGTGCCAGCTCGCGCCGCTGTCGAGGCTCTGGAAGACGACGCTCCCGCCGACCGCGTAAACGACCCCGGGAGCGCGCGTGTCGTAAAGCGCGTCGACGACGGACGCGCCGCTCAGCCCGTTGCTGTCGGCCACCCAGCCGCACGCTTTGCCGGCATCGGCGCCGCCGCCGCCCGGGCCAGGCCCGGTGCTGGTGCCATTTTCTGTGCAGCCCTCGCGCCGCGCGTTCTTGCGTCGTCCCTCCTCTTCTCGGTCCCTATCGCGGTTCTCTTTGACGGTCAGCGAAACGCTGCTCGACGTCCCCTCGGCGCCTCCCCCGTCTCCCGCTCCCGAGCAAGCGATCCCGTACGCGCAGACGACGAGCGCAATCCAGCGACTATGTGCCATGGGCCCCTCACGTAGTGGCAGTGCCGATGCAGCGCCGCCTCAGCCGTAGTTGCGCGCCGACCATGAAACGTTCGAGCGCATTCCCACGTGTAGCGACCTTGGCCGAATGACGAGTAAGCCTGCTCGCGCCGCGACGCCGATGAGACGGCTACCCGCGCTCGGGAAGCAGCGCCAGAGGATCTCGCGAGCGGGCAGGCAGACGCCGCGCAAGGGGGCGTCCGGCCCGTGGCAGGCAGGCTCAGTCTTTCGCGTCACCGCGGGCGAAGATCGAGGCGACGTAGTTCAGAACGTCCGTCGCGCTCACTTCGTTGTACCCGAAGTTCTTTATCAGGCGGGACTTGATGATGTCGATCTTCTCTTGCGTGTCCTTGTCGACGACGGCGCTCACCAGCGTCTTCAACTTGATGCTGTCCTTCTGGTCCTCGAAGAGCTTCAGCTCGAGAGCCCTTCGCAGGCGGTCGTTCGTGTTCCACTCGAACTTCTTTCCATCGACTGCGAGTGCACCGATGAAATTCATGATCTCGCGGCGGAAGTCGTCTTTTCGGTTGTCGGGAATATCGATCTTTTCTTCAATCGACCGCATCAGTCGCTCATCGGGGTCCTCGTCCTGACCGGTGTAGCGGTTCTTGACGCGCTCCTTGAGGGTGAACGCCTTGATGTTGTCGATGTAATTCGCGGCGAGCTTGCTGATGGCGTCCTCGTCGGCGCTTATCGCTCGCTGCACCTCGTTTTTGACGATCTCCTCGTACTCGCGCTTGACCATGCCGATGATCTCCGCGAAACGTTTCCGCTGCTCGTCGCCGGTGATGAGCGAGTGGTGACGCAGGCCTTTCTCGAGCTCGTTCAGCACCATGAAGGGGTTGATCGTCCCCTCGCCGGATTCGTTGACGAGCGCGTTCGAGATCTTGTCCTGAACGTACCGCGGGCTGATCCCCTCCATGCCTTCGCGTTTGCTCTCTTTGCGCAGCTCCTTGACGGTATCCTGCGTGTACCCGGGCAGCACCTTGCCGTCGTAGAGCTTGAGCTTCTGGAGGAGCGACAGGTTGTGCTTCTTCGGATCTTCGAGGCGCGTTAGCGCCGCCCACATTGCGGCCACCTCGAGCGTGTGCGGAGCGATGTGCTTGCCCTTGATCTTGCGCCCGTTGAAGTCCTTCTCGTAAATGCGGACTTCTTCGGTGAGCTTGGTGATGTACGGGATGTCGATCTTGATGGTGCGGTCGCGCAAGGCCTCCATGAACTCGTTGTTCAGGAGCTTCTTGTATTCCGCCTCGTTGGTGTGACCGATGATCACTTCGTCGATGTCGGTCTGCGCGAACTTCTTCGGTTTGATCTTGTGCTCTTGGGTCGCGCCGAGGAGGTCGTAGAGGAAGGCCACATCGAGCTTCAGAATCTCGATGAACTCGAGGATCCCGCGGTTCGCGATGTTGAACTCGCCGTCGAAGTTGAAGGCGCGAGGGTCGGAGTCGGAACCGTATTCGGCGATCTTTCGGTAATTGATGTCACCGGTCAGCTCCGTCGAGTCCTGGTTTTTCTCGTCCTTGGGCTGGAAGGTCCCGATGCCGACGCGGTCTTTCTCGCTGAGGACCAGCCTCCGCACCTTGATGTGGTTGCGAACCACCTTCGCCCAGTCGCCCTCGTACTTCTGCATGAGCGCCTTGAAGATGAAGCGGCTCGCGGGGTCGAGATCGCCCTCCACGCGGACCTTGAACTTGTCGTTCGAGAGTCCGAGCTCGGCGATGGCCTTGGCGCGCCACTCGGGCGGGATGATGCGAAGCGGCTCCTCGTTCATCGGGCTCGCGAAGCGCTCTTCGTCGTTGTTCGAAATACCGGTTCCGGAGAGGCCCACCCAGTCGAACGTGAAGAGCGCGCCATCGGGCGAGCGCGAGTACTGCTCCACGCCCTGCTTGAGGAGCCGCGCGATCGTGCTCTTGGAAGAGCCTACCGGGCCATGCAGCAAGATGACGCGTCGCTCGGGACCGTACCCTTCGGAAGCTGCACGCAGCACGTGGACGAGACGCATCAGCGGGATATCGAGCCCGAAGATCGCGTTGCCGCCGCCGTTTTGCTCGTCCTTGAAGAAGTTGTACCGGACCAGCCTCTTCTTATTGTCTATGTACTCTTCCGTCCCGTAGCTGATGATCATGTCGTAGATGCGCTGGTACGCGTTGCGCGTGACGTGCGGCCTATCGCGCACAATCCCCAGGTATTCCTCGAATCCTCCTTCCCAGTGGAGCTCGCGGTACAGGCGGAAGTCCTGCATCGCAGCGACGCGATCGGTCATATTGGAAGGGCGAGTGTCGGCGCGAAGTTCGGCCATCGGGGGTGTCCTCGTTTGAACGGGAGATCACCATACCATTGAGACCATCGTGGCGGGATCGTTGGGCCGGTAGCCGCGGCCGCCGCAACCTCGGGCGAACGGTCGCGGCGGCGACGCATTGTCCGGTCGAGCCAGCGCACAAGACTCGCCGAGTGGCCGCTGACCGTTCGTCGCAACGACCGCCGTGTCCCAGCGACGCGGGACAAAGTGTCCGGAGTCGGGCCCCAACGGTCGTGCTGTGCGCGTGTTGCCGACACCGCCCGCGATCGCGCTCGAGCTGCACCCGAGCGCGTCCGAAGAGGTGGATCCCGAGCGGTTCCATGGGCGAGCGGCGCCTGGACAGAGCGCCGGGACGTGCTTGGATCAATCCGACGGCGCGCCCGCCTCGAAGCTTTCCGGGTGGGCTCAGGCCTTGCACCTGGGCCTTGCAACTGACGTTCGCCGTCCCCACTTTCTTTCGTTGAAAAGGCCCGCGCTCGAGTCAATGAGTGTCGTGGGTCGCTTGCACCACGTCGCACCCACGCGAGTCGCCCGCGCGTTTCTTCCCGCCGCGCGGCACGCGTTCAAAGGTCCCATGAAAGTCCATCCCGCCGCTGCAGTCGCCTTGCTCGCTTGGAACCTCCTAGGTTGCGCCGAAGAAGAGGCTGAAGCGCGCGGTCCGGCTTCTCCCGTGGGTTATACGATTCCGGCAAGCGAGAGTCCTGCTGCCGCCGAAGGGGAGATGCCAGCCGCGCGCGCGCAGCTCGTGCCGGCAGGGCCCGCCGCCGAGCAGACGGCCGCCGTCTCCAGCGGAGAAGTCGCTGTCGGCGGGGACGCCGACCAACCCGAAGCCGAGCTCGTCGACAACGACCCCTCGGCCCTCACCGACTTCCACGGGGCGCTCGACCCCTACGGAACCTGGATCGAGGACGCCTCGTACGGAACGGTATGGGTGCCCTCACCGACGGTAGTTGGCCCCCAATTCACGCCCTACGTGACGAGAGGGCGGTGGGCATACGACGACGATTACGTGTGGGTGAGCGACTACGAGTGGGGTTGGGCGCCTTTCCACTACGGCCGGTGGGTTTACGGCGGTGGAGTCGGCTGGGAGTGGATCCCCGGCCGCCGCTACGCGGGCGCATGGGTGTCGTGGCGCTGGGGGCTCGATGATTGGTCGTACGTGGGCTGGGCACCGCTGCCGCCGACGTGGTGTTGGCATCGCGGGGTTGCGGTCGGCATGGGCTTCGTGCCGGTGGCGCCGTACGCCTTCGTTCCGTCGGGCGAGCTCTTCACGCCCGGATTGCACGGGCGGGTCATCAGTGGTCCGCAGGTCGGCGTCATTGCGGCACACACGCGGCCGTGGTTTCCGGCAACACCGAGCGTTGTGTCTGCCGGCGGGGCTGCGCGCATGGCTGTCCGCCCGCAGGTCGTCGGCGGGCCGCCGCCGTCGATGCTCCGGATCGGCGAGTCGGCAGTCGTGCATGGAGCGTCGGCCGACCGTGGAGTCCTCCAGGCGCGTGCGTTCGCGCGATCTCCGGCTATGGGCTTCGCTGCGCAGCGCGTCCAGGCTTCGGGCGCTATGGTCTCCGC
>JALYHV010000172.1 GCA_030776205.1 Myxococcota bacterium
GGCTCGGCCGCGTGGCGCAACCCGGAGGTCTGGGGGGCGGCGCTGCAGGCCGGTCACGCGATGGGCAAAAAGGCCGTTGGACGTGCGGGCGCTGTCGCCGGTCTCCGGAACCTCGGTCGGGTGCGTGCGGTCGTCGACCGCATGCGATAGAAGGCTCACGTGGGCAAAGACTCGCGGTACAAGCCCGTTGCGATCCGCTCTCCCCGGGGCGCACGCACGACGGAGGTCGATTGGGCGGACGGCCATCATGCCGTTTACCCGCACGCGATCCTGCGCGGCTATTGCCCTTGCGCCGGCTGCCAGGGACACAGCGGTGACATACGGTTCGTCGAAACGGCGGACGACAAACAGGAGCTCGAGGAAATCGAGACGATCGGCGGCTACGCGGTCTCATTCAAGTGGTTCGATGGGCACGCGAGCGGCATCTATCGCTACGACTTCTTGCGCGGGCTTTGCCAGTGCGAGGCCTGCCGCCGTACCGACCCAAGCGAGATGCCACGCACGTGAATGCCCGCGAGATGGGCGACCCCGAAGCAGGTGCTCGCGAGCGGGGATGGCTCCTCGCTCGCGCCGGGGTCGTCGGCGCTGGAACGCTCGCCTCGCGGGTGCTCGGGCTCGTTCGTGACACGGTCATGGCGGCGATCTTCGACCGCGACGCGACGGACATGTGGTCGGTCGCGTTCACGATTCCGAACGCGCTGCGGTCGCTACTCGCCGAGGGGGTGGTCGCGAGCGCCGTCGTGCCGGTTCTTTCGCAGAAACTCGCGCAAGACGGGGCGGGAGAGCGCGCAACGAAGGTCTTGTTCGCGCGTCTTCGCGGGCTCTCCCTGCTAGTGCTCGCCGTCGCGACGGCGCTCGGCGTCGCGCTGGCGCGTCCGTTGACCGAGCTGTTCGCGGATGGCTACCCGCCACACAAGCTCGAGCGGACGGTGACGTTGACCCGAGCCGTCTTCCCCTACCTGTTTTTCATGGGGACAGCCGCGCTCGGGACGGCGGCGTTGAACGCGAAGAGGCGCTTCGCCGTCGCGGCGTTCGCGCCAGGGCTGCTCAATGTCGCGCTCATCGCGGCGGCGCTCGCTCTGCCCCCGATGCTCGCGGCACGCGGCATGGACGTGACGCTCGCCCTGGCGGCCGGTGCTCTCGTCGGAGGTCTGTTGCAGATTGTCGCGCAGCAGCCCGCGCTGCGTCGAATCGGGTACTCGGGCTGGCCGCGCTTTGCGCTCGACGCCGACGTTCGCGGCGTCATCCGGCGATTTCTGCCGCTGACGGTGGGCACCGGGATTTATTACATCGACCTCGTCTTGTCGCGTCGCTTCCTGTCGGAGCTCGGCACGGGGGCGCAGAGTTACTTCTGGTTCGCGTCGCGCCTTTGCGACTTTCCTCAAGGCATCTTCGTGATGGCCTTATCTACGGCGGCGCTCCCTTCGCTCTCGATGCTGGCCGCCGACGGACGTAGCCAGGAGCTCTCCAGGACCTGGGCTCACGGGATGGGGCTCGCGCTGTTCGTTGCTCTTCCGGCCAGCGCCGCACTGGCGGTGCTGGGCGAGCCGATCGTCGTCGCATTGTTCGAGCGTGGGCAGTTCGACGCGCACGCGGCCCACGAGACGGCTCGTGCCCTTCGATGGCAGGGCGCCGCGATCTGGACGGTCGCCGCCGTGCGGCAGACGGTGCCGGCATTTTACGCCCTCGGGGACACCCGCACTCCCGTACTCGTCAGCGCGATCGACCTGTGCGCCTTCATCGTCCTCGCGCTCGTGCTCCGTCGGCCGCTCGGGCACGTCGGGATCAGCGCGGCGGTAGCCGGTTCGAGCGCCGTCCAGATGGCGCTCTTGCTGGTCGGCCTCAAATGGCGAATCGGGGACATTTGCGCGGGAGACCTGGCGCGATCGGCGCTTCGGACCGGCGTGGCGTCGGGGGTAGCCGCGGTGGCAGGTTGGCAAGTGGCGCGCCTGTTCGCCGGTGCGCCTGGCCTGTCTGGAATACGAGCGGCCCCCGCAATCGGCGGGACGCTTGCCTTTGCGCTCGCTTTTCTCGGGGTAGCGCGGGTCCTGCGCGCGCCCGAGCTCGAAGTGGTATGGAACACCGTAAACCGGCGGCGTCCCCGAGCACGATGAAAGAGCCTTCTGATACACGCGTCGTGGAGGCGAAGTTCGTGGCGGGCGCCGTCGACGCCGGCTCGTTGCCCGCGCCGACGCTCCTGGAGGTCGCCTTTGCAGGTCGGTCGAACGTAGGAAAGTCGAGCCTGCTCAATGCGATGATGCAGCGGCACAGTCTCGCCCGCACCAGCAATACCCCCGGCTGCACGCGTCAGCTCAACGTGTTCGAAGTGCGGCTCGCCGACGGGCTCATGCTGCACTTCGCCGACTTGCCAGGCTACGGCTGGGCGCGCCGATCGAAGACGGAAAGGGCGCAATGGCAATCGATGATCGAGGGCTATCTTCGCGGACGCGCCGGTCTGCGGGCAGTCGTCCTCCTCGTCGACGTGCGGCGCGGCGTCGAAGACGAAGAACGGCAGCTGATTGATTTTCTGAAGGGACCTCGTGACGTGAGCGACCCACGTCCGATGGAAGTCATTCTCGTCGCGACCAAGGTCGACAAGCTTGCAGCGGCGGCTCGAAAGCCTGCGCTCCACAACTTGCGGCAACGCGCGGGTGAACATGCCATCGGGTTCAGCGCGGTCACGGGCGAGGGCACGGAGGTCCTTTGGGGCCGGATTCGGCGAGCCGCCTGCTGAACGTGCCTGCGATCTGCGTAGCCGCTCGAGAGCCATCGATGCGATCGCCGAGCCTAAGGTGGGCGCCGAGCGTGGTCGGACCGGCAAAACCCGTCGCGTGATGGCTTGCCCGCGCCGCGCCACTAGGCTACTTGAGGTTGCCTGTCGCGCGCCGGGCGCATAACTCAGCGGTAGAGTGCGTCCTTCACACGGACGAAGTCGCAGGTTCGATCCCTGCTGCGCCCACCGAAAATCATAGCGGGTCCGGCGCTCACGACTCGCGGTGCGCGTCCGCCGCGGTGCTCGTCCGCGCGGCATGCACGCCGCCAAGAACTCGCCCGAAAGACGGCTGGAGGAGCGCGACTGCGGCCTCTGCGAGGCCATGCATACTTGCTTGACTCGGTGCGACCGCTCGCGGTAGATACTCGCCCTAGCGTGCGCGGACGTTGCGCGCAGCCGCTTACGGGGAAGCGCTGGCTTCGAGTGCGTTCGCTCCCGGCATTACGTCGATGTGCCGCTTCGCCGCTTACCCCAATTTCGCCGAGCTTGAGGCGGCCGCTGCGCGAGAGCGCTCCGCCGGAAGAACTTATCCGCGCCGGCGCCACGTCCCAACGGAGGCCACGAGAGCAGTCAAAGGCGCGCTCGCCGGGCGGACGTCGTGCCGGCCATTGCCGGTACTAAGCTGCGTTGCAGTACGACTGTGATTGTTTCTTCTTTCCGGACAGACGGGCCGCGAAGGCGAATAAAAGCGCGGTCGATCGCGATCTCGAAATGGATTCGCGGACTTCCCGCATTCACCCTCTCGACGTTTGCAAGAAACACAACGACCGGCCGAGCTCGGCCCATCGCGCGCTCGGCAACAAAGGCCCCTCGCGCGTCCGACTCTCCACGCTCCTCATTCAGGTGGGCCAGGAAGGAACCATGACGCATCAAGCCGACATTCATCGCAGTCTGATCGGAAGCTGCGCGGACAACTCCGACGTTTTTCCCTCCGGGAGCGCACCCCCCGACGAGGACAACACCTTGCGACCTACCGCGCCGCCCGTTCCTCCATCCACGCCGGTTAAGAGGGACGCCTCGCCCTATTCCTTTTTGGGAAGACACTTCGTCGCGAGCTATCTCGGATGTGACGTGGCGTTGCTGACGAATCAGCGGGCGCTCGTCGCGGCGCTGGAAGCGGCCGTCGCGGCGTGCGGGGCAACGCTCCTGAAAACCTGCGAGTACGCGTTTCCGGAGGGCGGGTGCACGGTCGTCATGCTGCTGTCCGAGAGCCATGCGAGCATTCACACGTACCCGGAGGTCGCTGCCTGCTTCATCGACCTTTTCACGTGCGGTGACTCATGTCGCGCCGAGAGGTTCGACGAGGTGTTGCGCGCCTACCTGAGGCCCCGAGAGGCGCAGGGAAGAATGCTGCTTCGCGCCGAGGGCGTCACCGACGAGCCCCTCGGGAACTGATCTGTTTCGCTCGCTAGCTCTCTGGCGCGCATTTACTGGAGAAACGATTCGATGCTCTTGCCGAAACCGCCGGCTCGTCCGGCGTCCGCTCGTCCGATCCGCGAGCGCCCGTATCCTTTGCCCCAGCTGCCGCCTGACCGTTACTACGACGAGCCGGCTGATCCGGCCTCGGTCGGTGACACCGAGGTCGTCTTCGTGGAAGAAACGGACCCGTTCGAGCAATACAGCTTCCGGCTGGAGCGGGTTATCCATCAGGGCAAGACCCCGTTTCAGGACGTGCTCATCGCGGACACGTTCAATCACGGTCGGGCCCTCGTCCTCGACGGCGCGATGCAGAGCGCCGAGGACGACGAAGAAGTCTATCACGAGATGCTGGTGCAGCCGGCGATGCTGCGCCACCCGGATCCCCGAGATGTGCTCATCATCGGCGGGGGCGAAGGCGCGACCCTGCGCGAGGTCCTGGCCCACGCTTCCGTTCGTTCGGCCACGATGGTGGATCTCGACGCGGAGGTCGTCGAGCTCTGTCGCGAGCATCTCGGTCAGTGGCACAGCGGCGCGTTCGACGACTCGCGTGCCCGCCTGCTGTTTGCGGACGGGCGCAAGTTCGTCGAGGACGACGACAGGCTGTACGACGTCGCCATCATCGATGTGGTCGACATGCTGGACAACGGCCCAGCGCAGCGGCTCTACACGCGTCAGTTTTATCAGCACCTCAAGCGTCGGATGCGGCCAAACGGCGTGGTCGTCGTTCAGGGGCTCGAATTCTCGTTCGTAGACGACAAGCCGCACGTCGCGCTGTCACGCACCCTGCGCACCGTCTTCGGCGAGGTGCACAGCTACCGCGTGCATGTTCCCTCGTTCCTCGGAACCTGGGGATTTCTCGTCGCCTCCGACTGGCTTCGCCCGGAGGAGTTTTCGGGGGCCGACGTCGATCGCAGCATCCAATCGCGCCTCGGCACGGACTGGCTCTCCCACGTAACGGGCGATTTCATGAAGAGCGCGTTCGTGCATTGCCGCGAGACGCAGTTCTTGCTCGGGCAGCCAGGGCCCATTCTCGAGGATGACGTGGAGTTCGTCGCTCCGCCGTACATCGAAGACATGGAGTGGAACGTGCGCCTCCCCGCGTTGGAGGGACGCCAATCATGAGCAACAACGGAGCTCTCATCGCATCCTCGCCCTCGCGGGCGCCGCTTACTGGCGCGACGGCGGCATCGGATACGACATTGGCATCCCTCGGAGGTGCGGGCTTGTGCGAAGTGAAGTTCGTGTCCGAAGCGCTTGCCGGGCAAGACGTGGCAATGACGTTCGTGGCCCCCTTTGCTTGCGCCGCCATCTTGCAGCCCGCCGATTTCCAGACGCTCGGGGTCGAAACGTCGGCCCCCGCCTCCATCGACGGGCTGCTCGTTTGCTTCACGCCGAGCGGCGCAGCGACGTCCCTCGAAGAGCAACGGCGTGTCGACCAGTGGATCGAGACCTCCCCAGCGCCCGGCCGGCCGGTGATCGATTTGCTCATTCGCGGCGACCGCATCCGTTGGCGCCCTGGGCGGTGCGTCATCCAGGGAGCGGCCGACCGCTTTCGCGAGCTGCTGCAAGCGGTCACGAGCTTCGCCTTCTACGAAGCGAGGCTGCGAAAACTCGAAGCAGACCTCGAAGCCGTCTGGCCGACTGCCGAGCGCGACATCGTTCTGACGCGGCGGTTGACCGGACGTTCGCTGGAGCGCTGGCAGCACGTCGACAACATGACCGAGGAGATGGGACGGCGAAGGCTCGAGTTTGCGCGCCTCGAGCCGCACCTCGAAAAACCGCCGCTCTCGTTGTCGGCGGTCTCGCAGCGTGCCATCGCCGAGCTCACCGTGCAGGCCGACGTGGAAGACCGGCTCGTGTATGTCGACGATCGGCTGGAAGTGTTCGAGGAGCTCTATCAGCGGACCAATGAGAGACTTTGTGAGTACAGCTACTTTCGCCGCGAGAACGCGATGGAGTTGGGTATCGTCGTCGCGATCGTCCTCCAGGTGGCAGTCGAGATCGTCTTCCTGATGAAGTGACGGAAATGCGCGTCGGTCCGCCGTTTACGCGCTTGCTGGAGGGGCTGCCGGCCAGCGTGCCGTTCGTTGCTCCGGACGCGCTCGCGCGTCGCAGCGGGAAGCCGCTCCGGTTGCGGCTCGGCGCAAACGAAAGTCCCTTCGGGCCTTCGCCGCGCGCGCTCGCGGCGATGCGCTCTGCCCTCGAAGGCGTGGCGCTCTATGGAGATCCGGAGAGCGCTGCCCTTCGCGCCGAGCTGGCGCGCGTTCACGGCGTCTCTCCTGCCAACGTCGTCGTCTGCAGCGGCATCGACGACCTGATCGGGTTGGCCGTCAGGGCATTCGTCGAGCCTGGCGTGGTGGCCGTCACCTCCCTCGGCGGGTATCCGACGTTCGACTATCACGTGCACGGCTTCGGCGGGGCGCTGAACGGCGTGCCGTACCGGAACGATTCGAGCGACCTCGAGGCGCTTGCCGATATGGCGCGTCTATGTGGCGCCCGGGTCGTCTATCTCGCGAATCCAGACAACCCCAGCGGGACCTGGCACGACGCAGTGGCCGTCCAGGCGTTGATTGACCGTCTGCCCCGCGAGACACTCCTGCTGCTGGACGAAGCGTACATCGACTATGCCCCCCTGGGCTCGTCTCCGGCGCTGGACGTCTCAGATCCTCGCGTGCTGAGAATGCGCACCTTCTCCAAGGCCCACGGACTTGCGGGCGCGCGTATCGGGTATGGGTTGGCCGCCGCGGCGACGGTCTCCGCCTTTGACAAAATCCGGCACCATTTCGGCGTCAATGCGGTCGCGCAGGCGGGCGCGCTCGCGTCGTTGTCCGATGGCGACCACGTTCGGCGCGTCGTTGAGGCCGTATCAGAGGGCCGGCGCGAGTACGAGGCGCTTGCACGAAGTCTTCGTCTCTCGACGCTGCCCTCTGCGGCAAACTTCGTCGCGTTCGACCTGGGCGAGCCGTCGCGTGCGCGGGCGCTTCTCGCGTCGTTGTTGGAGCGGGGCGTCTTCGTACGAATGCCACGGTTGCCCCCGCTGGACCGGTGCATTCGCGTGACGGTTGGCACACCCGCGGAGCGGGCGGAATTCGCACAAATCTTCAGCGAACTGTGCGGCGGAGAATGAGGCGACGGACGTTCCTTTCCCTCATGGGGTTGGCCCCCCTCTCTGCCCTCTTCGCACACGCGTCCGTGGGCTGCAGGACCCAGAAAGCCGAGCCGATCGCCACGCGCACGGCATCTCCGGACGATGCGGTCCGGACGAGGGCCGACTGCGTCGTGATCGGCGCGGGAGCGGCTGGCCTTGCGGCTGCGCGCAGGCTCGCCAAGGCGGGCGCCCGGGTCATCGTCCTCGAAGCGCGGGAACGCATCGGCGGCCGGGTATGGACCGACCGCTCCTGGCCCGGCAACCCCGTCGACATGGGCGCCTCCTGGATCCACGGCGTCACGCGCAACCCGATTGCTCGGCTGGCGCGCGGCATTGGAGCCAGGACGCTGCCCACTGATTACGCGTCGTTGACGCTCTTCGACAGCGACGGACGGCGCTTTTCGCGCGCCGAGGTCCTCTCAATGACCCGGCGCATGCAAAAGCTTCGGAACGCCCTCTCGACCGAGCAAGAGCGCCGCATCGCCGCTGGGGCTCCGGACATCTCGGTCGCGGAAGCGATCCGCGCGGCGGGTGCTTACGACGGGTTGACCGAGGCGGAAACGAGGCAATTGGACCGGCTCGTCAATACCGGGATCGAGCACGAATACGCCGCGGATGTCTCGGATTTGTCGCTTTTCTATTACGACGAAGACGAGGCCTTTCCTGGCCACGACGTGATCCTCCCGAACGGCTACGACGTCATCGTGCATCGGCTCGCAGAGGGCCTCGACGTGCGTCTGGGGCACGTCGTCCGGCGCGTCGTGACCGCGCCGGCGGGGGTTTCGGTGGAGACGGACCGGGGCACGTTTCGGGCAGACCGCGCGCTCGTGACGTTGCCGGTGGGCGTACTCAAGAGTGGCGCCGTGGCGTTCGAGCCGGGCCTCGGAGCTCGCAGGGCGGACGCCGTTGCGCGCTTCGGCTCGAGCGTCTTGAACAAGGTGTGCCTTCGCTTCCCGACTCCGTTTTGGGCGGCCGACGACACGCACCTCCTCGGATACGTCGCTCGTGACCGGGGACAGTGGGGCGAAGACTTGAATCTTTACAAATACACCGAGCGTCCAGTGCTCGTGCTCTTCAACGCGGGAGCTTTCGGCAGCGCGGTCGAATCGATGACCGACACCGAGATCGTCGCCGGCGCGATGACGGCCTTGCGGACGATGTACGGCGTCGCCGCGGTGAACCCAGACGCCTGGCTCATTTCGCGTTGGGGCTCGGATCCCTTCGCGCGTGGGTCGTACGCGCACGTCGTACCCGGCTCGAGCGGAGCGGATCACGACGTGCTTGCAGAGCGCTCCGACCGGCTGTTTTTCGCAGGCGAGGCGACTCATCGCAAGTACCGCGGCACCGTCCACGGAGCGTACCTTTCGGGACTGCGCGAAGCGGCACGGATGCTCGAGGGGTGATCGGCCGCGCGCCGAGCGGCTTTGGTCGGCCGGAGCTCACGTCGCGATCGACGGATGCTCCGTCCGGCCGCGTTCTGGATACAACGAAAGAAGCCCGGCGCGGCTTGCAGGGGCGATGCCGCGCTCCGTCACGAGGCCGGTAACCAGGCGCGCAGGAGTGACGTCGAAAGCAAAGTTCGCCGCCTTCGTCGCCGGCGCGAAGAGACGCACTCGGCCTCGCACTGGCTCACTCGTCGCGGACGCATGCACTCCGTCGATGGAGCAGACCTCGTCGGCGTCCCGCTCTTCGATCGGAATCGATGCGACGCCGTCATCCATGGTCCAATCGATCGTCGGGTATGGCAAGGCCACGTAGAACGGGACGCCGTTGTCCTTCGCCGCGAGCGCCTTCAAATACGTGCCTATCTTGTTGCAGACGTCGCCTCGCGCGGTGACACGATCCGTCCCCACGATGCATACGTCGACCATCCCGTGCTGCATCAAGTGGCCACCCGCGTTGTCGACCACGAGCGTATGAGGAACCCCGTGCTGTCCAAGCTCCCACGCCGTGAGCCCTCCCTGGTTGCGTGGCCGCGTCTCGTCGACCCAAACGTGCACCTCGAGCCCAGCGTCATGCGCCATGTAAATGGGCGCGAGGGCGGTGCCCCAATCGACCGTGGCGATCCAGCCGGCATTGCAATGCGTTAGGATGTTCAGTCGCTGGCGCGCGCCCTTTTCTGCGTGAAGCGTCCGAAACAGGGACAGTCCATGTTCGCCAATGGCCTGGTTGATGGCGACGTCCTCGTCGCAAATCGACGCGGCGCGACTCCATCCTGCCTCCCACCGCAGCGCGGCCGGCACGGCGAGCAGCGCCCGGCGCATCTCGTCGAGGGCCCAGCGCAGGTTCACAGCGGTTGGCCGCGTCGCGAGGAGAATGCCGCGCGCCGTATCGATCCCCGCTTCGGATGTATCCTCGCCGAGCGCAAAGCAGAGACCGTAAGCGGCCACGGCACCGATCAGTGGAGCCCCACGAACGCACATTTGGCGGATCGCGTGCACGACGTCCGCTACCGTTCGAAGCTCCAGCCATACGAGCTCGTGCGGCAAAGAACGTTGATCGATCACCTCGACGGAGCGTCGATCGGCGGCCGCGTGAATCGAACGGCGATGGAGCCCGTTCACTTTCATCGGGAGCTGGGGCCCTTTGCGCTGTCCGAACCAGCGTGCTCCATCGCCCCGCGGCCGTGGCCGGTGAACGGGGGGAAGAGAAGCGCGTCGACGGTATCGAACGTCGCAGCCTCCGGGTGGGGATGGCTAGCCTGTGTGCCGGCTTCGCCCCCTCGATGCAGCCACGTCGTGACCATCCCGGCCTCGCGCGCGGCGTCCAGCTCCTCGGGCGTGTCGGAAAGAAAAATGATTTCCGGAGGCTGCGCTCCAATGGCCCTCGCGATCATCGTGTACGAGGAGGAGTCCCGCTTTCCGCCGGTGGTCGTGTCGAAGAATCCGGAAAAGAGTCCGGTCAAGTCACCATGCGTCGAGTGCTGAAACAGGAGCCTCTGCGCCTCGACCGAGCCCGACGAGAAGATGAAGAGCCGCACTCCAGCGGCATGCCATCGCCGCAGGCAACGTGCCGCATCGTCATAGACGTGTCCCGCGAAGGCGCCGCTCCGGTATCCTTCGCGCCAGACGTAGCCTTGCAGCGCCTTCAGCGGCGTGACCTTGCGATCTTCATCCATCCACGTAAGCAGGAGGCGGACCGTCGCGTCGTCGTCCGTCGGGCAGTCCCGCTCGCAAGCGCGCGCGTCGCAAAGCGCAGCGGCCACCTCTGCGTCATCGCGATGAGCTCGGACGTAGTCCGGTAAAGCGCGCCGGGCGTAAGGGAAGAGCACGTCCGCGACGAAGGAGAGGCTGCTCGTCGTGCCCTCGATGTCGGTCAGCACGGCACGAATGGGCGGCTGCCGAAGCTCCTGACCGGCGCGGGTGGCGGGAGGCCGCGACATTCGGCTCATTCACCGAACTTTGGGAAGCGCTGGGCGATGTCGCTTCCGGTGAATCGCGCCACCCAGCCGTCGGGATTGGTGAAAAGACGGATTGCCGCGAACCGCGGCCGCGGCCCCATGTCGAACCAGTGCATCGTGGACGCGGGGACGCTGATGAGATCTCCTCGCTCGCAGAGAACGGCGTGGACCAAGTCGCCAACGTGCAGGTAAAATACGCCGCTCCCCTCGACGAAGAAGCGGGTCTCGTCTTCGGCGTGAGTGTGCTCATCGAGAAACTTTGCGCGCAGCTGATCCTTTTGCGGATGATCGGGCTGCATGCGGACGACGTCCGCCGATTGATAGCCACGCTGCGTCATCAGGCGGTCGACGTCCCGGCGGTATGCGCCGAGCACGGCGTCTTGATCCGCATTCGGCGCAAGATCGATGCCCGCGCGCCAGCGCTCGAAGCGTATTCCGGCAGTGTCCAGGTGCCGTGCGATCTCCGCGCCGTCAGTCGTGTCCACACGCGAAGACGAAGGCGCCTCCTGACTGAATATTCGCAATCGGCTCATGACCCAAGCTTCCTTCTTTCGAGCTCGCAAGCAAAGAGAAACTCCAGGGCCTCGACGGACCGGAGCGCGCGTTCCATGGTTGGTCCCCACGTATAGAGGCCATGGCCTCGAATGAGGTAGCCAACGCAGGGAAGCGCTCGCCATGTCTCGGCGACGCGCTTTGCGAGGAGCGGCATGTCCTGCGTGTTCTCGAAGACCGGAACGGTGACGGTGGCCTCGTGCGTTTCGATTCCGGGGAAGGCCTTGAGCAGCTCGTATCCCTCGAGATGGACAGCCGCTTCCGATCCTCTCAGCAGTCCAATCACCGTGCTCTGCATCGAGTGCGTGTGCAGGATTGCCCCGACGGAACTGTCGAGTTGGTAGAGGCTCGTGTGCAGCGGAGCCTCGGCGGAGGGCACGCGCGAGTCGTCGGGCCGCCCCTCCTCGTCAATGACCATCACGTCATCGGCAGTGAGGCGCCCCTTGTGCCGCCCGGACACCGTGATCGCTACGCGGCCGCCGCCCAGGCGCACGGAGTAGTTCCCTGCGGTTGCGGGCGCCCAGCCGCGTGCGTCCAGGTAGCGGCCGGCCTCCACGATCTGATGGGCGGCGTCGGAAAGCTGCATCGTCTCTCCCTCGGATGAGCGCTCCCTTGGCCTACTTGCAGACTCCGAGCGTGCCGAACTGGCGGTCGAGCGCGACGCACTTCATCGGAGGGGGGCAGTCGGCCTTGGCACAGCAGAATTTTCGGCAGACGCCGCGCGGTTCGGAGTCGTTGGGCGTGTCACACGTCATGCCTGCGGCACAGGAAGGACCGTCCTTGTCGTTGCACTCACCGCTCTCCTTGACGTTGTCGGAGTCCGCGTCGCACCCGAACCCGCCGTGATCGTCGTCGTCGCACACCTCGTCGTCGTCCGCACGGCAGCCGGCGTTCGTGAGGGGGTTGCAAGAAAACTTGACGCCGGTCGGGCCGCACCCCGCGGGCAACGTGAAGCTCTTCGGGCCGTATCGCAGCTCCTGCGAGGCGGGGGACCCGGGCGGCTGGGCCGGTGGAGCAGGAGTCGCGGCGGGCGCCTCCTCGGCCACGCTGACCTTTGCCGCCTTCGCAGCAAGGCGCTCGCCGTCGAGCGAGCGGGGCGCCGATGGCTGGGGATTTTCGCTGGCGCATCCGGCCGCCCCGAGCGCGGCCACGACGACTGACAGGAGGAGGATCTGCCCTACGGAAGAAGTCACGGTCATGCTCGCTCTCGTTGCCGGTGAATGGAGGGCGCGATGCTGGCACAGGTCGTTCGAAGTCTCCATCGGGAGCTCGCTTGCGCGTTGCGGCATCGTGGCCATTGAGCCATCTTCAGCGATTCGGCAAGGGCGGAAAGATACGAACACTGGCCGTCTCGTTGCAATTCGCGAAAGGGCCACCTAAGGTCCCCGTGCGCGGCGCGCGCGAGAGCGCTCCAGAAGGAGTCTCCGTCGCGAGGCGCGAAAACGATGAGCTCCGCTGATTGCTCC
>JALYHV010000173.1 GCA_030776205.1 Myxococcota bacterium
GCTCGGGCGCAAAAATTTGATGGCCACGCGCGTGTCGAGCTGCAAGTGGCGCGCAGCAAGGACGACACCCATGCCGCCGGCCCCGAGCACGCCTTCCAGCCTGTAGCGGTTGGCGAGGACTTGTCCCACCTCCAAGCCGCCAAGCTCATCGGGGGTGTCCTCCTTCACGCTGGTCTCTTGTCCGGAAGCAAACCGCGGCCCCGCCGACCCGCAACCGCATGTTGGCTGCTCGACCGCATGTGTCAAGCGCCGCCTGCGCCGCCTCGGCCAGACCGGTCCGGCCGCGGGGTCGTGTCTCTGGGCGCGCGGGCTTCGCCGCCGGATTGTTGTCCCTCTTGAGCAGCCACGACCGAGGGTGCGGACACGGCGGGCGGTTTCGCCCCGCCGGACCGCGCCGCCACGGCCCACTCGTACACTTGAACGTAACGTTTTGCGGCCAGATCCCAGCCAAAGTGTTTGCGCATTGCGCGGCGCTGCATGGCGGTGAAGTGCTCGCGCCGCCTGCGGTACGTCTCCACCGCCCACCGGACCGTCGCGACGAGAGAATCGGCGTTCAGATCCCACAGCTTGAAGCCTGTGCCCTGGCCGGTCGCGGGGTCGTAATTCTCCACCGTGTCGTCGAGCCCTCCTGTCGCGCGCACGATCGGAAGGGTGCCATAACGCTGGCTGTACATCTGATTCAGGCCGCAGGGCTCGAAACGCGAGGGCATGAGGAAGAAGTCCGCTCCCGCCTCGATGCGGTGCGCGAGCGCGTCGCTGAACCCTATCCAGGCACGAAACCGGTCCCCGCCGTGGTGCGATCGCACGTGCAGGTAGCCCTCGGCGGCGGGGTCGCCCGATCCAAGGATGACCACCTGGGTGTCCAGGTCGAGAACGCGATTCAACGCCGCGAGGATGAGGTCAGTGCCTTTTTGCCCGCTGAGGCGCGACACGACGCCTACGAGCGGCACGTCCGGGTGCTCGGCCAGTCCCATCTCGCGCTGAAGCTCCCGCTTGCACGCAGCCTTGCCTCGTAGATCATCGGCGGTGAACGGCGCCGCGATGGCAGGATCGGCGGCCGGATTCCAGACGTCCTCGTCGATTCCGTTCAGGATCCCCACGAGATCCGCACCGCGGAAACGCGCCACGTGGTCCAGACCGGCCCCCCCGTGCGCCGTTCGAATCTCTTCGGCATACCGCGGTGACACCGTCGTCAGCTTCGTCGCGTGAAAGAGACCCCCTTTGAGCGGGTTTACGGCGCCAAAGTCCTCGAGGCCATCGATGCGGAGCTCGCTCGGAGGGAGCTCGGTGATGGGCAGCTGCGAGGCCGGGAACTTGGCCTGATGCGCGAGGTTGTGGATTGTGAGGACACTCGCAGACCGCCCGAGCGCGCCTGCTGCCTCCAGGGTGTTCAGGTAAACGGGCAAGAGCGCGGTTGGCCAATCATGTACGTGAAAGACGTCCGGGACCCAGTCGAGGTATTTGCACAGCTGAAGCGCGCCCCGGCACAAGAACGCGAAGCGAACGAGGTTGTCCACGGCCACCCCACCGGGCGGATCGTAGAGATACCCTCGAGCGAAGAGGCCAGCATGATCCAGCAGATAAACCGGTACGTCACTCTTCGGCAGAGCGCTCTCGAACACGCCGCACCAGGTCGTCGCGCCGCCGAGAGGTACTCCCAACGGAGCGGCGTGCCGTCGGAGCCCCCCCACGGGGATAGCGTCATAACGCGGCATCACGACCCTCGCGTCGTGCCCCAGCGCTCGAAGCGCAGCCGGAAGGGCCCCCACCACATCACCCAAGCCGCCCGCCTTGACGAAATGAGCGCACTCCGAAGCGACGAAGAGAACAGAAAGAGGACGAGGCATAGTCGAGAGCCGATGTGGAAATTCGTTGAAAAGCGTGACGGAACCGCGCAATGCAGCTTCCCACGTTCACTCCAGCGATGACAGGATTGTGAAGCGTGCGATTGGGAATCGACTTCGGAACTACGCGCACCGTGGTCGCCCGTGCCGACCGTGGCAATTATCCTGTGATCGGCTTCGTGGACGCGGCCGGGGATCGCGCCGCCTGGATCCCGACGCTTGTCGCCGAGCGCGCGGGCGAGTTGCGGTTCGGTTTCGAGGCCGCTGCGGTCCTCGACGATCCCACATTCACGATTCTCCGCTCGTTCAAGCGCCTGTTGTCCGGTCCTGACGCGGGGCCGCAGCAGCGGTTGAGCGTGGGAACCACGGAGCTCCGCGCCGCCGACTTGATCGTGAAGTTTCTCGCATACGTTCGGGACGCCATTCTGACACGCTCCGATGCGCGGCTCGGCGGGGGCAAGGAGGCGAAGACGAGCGCCGGAGGCGCGCTGCAAGCCGCGATCGCCGTTCCGGCCAACGCGCCGACGTCGCAGCGGTTCGTCACGCTCGACGCTTTTCGCCGGGCCGGCTTCGAGGTGAAAGCCATGCTGAATGAGCCGTCGGCAGCGGGTTTCGAGTACACCCATCGCCATCGCGACACGCTGTCTTCGCGCCGCGACATCGTGGTCGTGTATGACCTCGGGGGCGGCACTTTCGATGCGTCGATGGTACGGATGAGCGGCCGTCGTCACGAGGTTCTCGCGACGGCAGGGGTCGGGCGGCTCGGTGGCGACGATTTCGACCGTGTGCTGGCCGATCTCGTGCTTTCCCGTCTTGGGTTCCCCGACGGCGCCCTCGCGCCAAGCGCCTGGGGACACCTCGTCGATCAGTGCCGCGCCGCCAAGGAGGCGCTGCACGCGAGCTCCCGAAAAATCACCGTGGATCTCGAGGCTGCTCTGGGCGGGGCCGCGCCGCAGCCAGAGATTACGATTGCTACCAGCGACTACTACGACGCTTGTGCGCCACTCGTTACACGTACCGTCGAAGTCCTGACGCCGATCATGTCGCGCATCGATTCGTGCGTCGATGGCGAGACCGCCGCCCCGGACCTGACCGAGGTGGCCGGCATCTACGTGGTCGGTGGGGCCAGCGAGCTACCGCTCGTCGCACGGGCCTTGCGCCAGCAGTTCGGCCGCCGAGTCCACAGGTCGCCCTACCCTTCCGCTGCCGTGGCAATCGGTCTTGCAATCGCCGCGGACACGGGCGCAGGGCTCGAGCTAGTCGATCGCTATTCGCGAACATTCGGCGTCTTCCGAGAAGGCGCGGGCGGGCGCGACATCACTTTCGACGCCATCTTCCAGGCCGGCACCGAGCTTCCCTCTGCCTCGTCGGAGCCGCTCGTATCGACCCGTCGTTACCGCGCCGCCCACAATGTCGGCCACTTCCGCTTTTTTGATTGCGAGCGCTTCGATGAGAACGGCGGGCCGCGAGGCGACATGGCATTTTACGGTGACTTGTATTTTCCATTCGACACCGCCTTGCGGGAGGCTGACCTGCCGTCGGTTCCCGTGTCGCGCCGCACCGTTGAAGGCCCCGAGATTGTAGAAGAGTATTCTCTCGACCAGAGTGGCATCGTGGGCGTGCTCATTCGAAATCTCGACTCGGGTGACGAGCGTTGCTACCGCTTTGCGGACGCGTCGCCGGCTGGTCCTCCTGGACGTCGCACCAGGCGGTGATGCAGACTGCTCAACAATGATGTGTAGACGCGTTGCGAGGAACGCTGCGTTCGCCAGCGCCCTCGTCACGGTCGTTTCTGCCCGCGCAAGAGCAGACCAGCCGTCGAACGCGGAGACAAAGCAGCAGTGCATAGCCGGATCGGAGCAAGGGCAGAGCGATCGTGACGAGGGACGCTACAGGTCGGCGAGGAAGGCATTCTTCGAATGCGCGCGGGCGGTCTGTCCCCGGGTCATAGCGGATTCGTGCACGAAGTGGCTACGTGAGCTGGACGACAGCGCCCCGACCATAGTGCTCGGCGCGAACGACGAGCACGGCAACGACCTGACCGACGTGAACGTCACCTTCGACGGCGTTCTGCTTACAAGCCGGCTCGACGGCAAACCGGTCGAAGTGGACGCGGGAGAGCATGTCTTGCGGTTTCAGCGGACCGGGAGCGACACCGTCCAGCAGAAGCTGGTGCTGCGGGCGGGAGACAAGGCCCGAGGGTTGACGGTGACGCTGCGGTCTAGCGGCGCCACCGGCACGGGTGGCTTGCAAGTCGAGCGCTCGGAGGGTGGGCGTTCGGAACCCCTCCTCTCGCCGCATCACGTCACCGCCGCGTCGCTTGGGCTCAGCGCTCTCGTAGCGGCCGGAGCGGGAGCCTACTTCATTGCCCGCTCCGATGAAGACCGCGGAAACGCGGCCAACTTGCGCAGCGGTCTGCCGTCGAATGCCTGCACGCACGTCCCATCCGTCACCTGCCAGTCCTTGAGTAACGCGGTCGACTCGCAACACCGCGAAGCAAACGTCGCGTCCTTTCTGTTGGTGGGAGCGGCCACACTCGCGGCGGGAGCCGCCGTGAGCTGGTTCGCGTGGCCGACACCGCGGGATACTCCGCGCGGCGCAGCGTGGTTGATCCCCGTCCCCGGAGGCGCCGCGGCTGGAATTGGCGGACGCTTTCGATGAGCCGAGGTCATCGATCACTGGCACTGCTAGCGGCAGCCGGACTCCTTTCCCTTGTCGCAGGCGGCCCCGGCTGCGCGACGGGCGATTGTACGGAAACTGCCACGTGTTCGGATCCGTCGGACGCACCCGATGAGACAGCGCCGGACCACCCCGGTGACGGCGGCGAAGCGAGCGTTGTCCTGGGAGAGGCCGCCGCGTTACCGGACGCGTCGATGGAGACGGACGCGGACGGTACGGACGGGGGAGCCGTCGACGCCGCCACGACCGTCCTTCCGGACGAGCCCGACGGAGACACCGGGCTGGCGGTCGCGGACGAAGCCGGACGCGACGTGGCCAGCGCACCGGATGCGACGGACGCCGCCGTCGAGGCAATGGGTGCCGGGGGGAGAGACGCATCGAGCGGATGCATCGCTTCCGGTCCGGAGATCTGCAACAACGGAATCGACGACGATTGCAACGGCTTGATCGATTGCGCGGACAGGGTGCCCTGCAGCGGCTCCGTCTGTGCGGACAAGGTCCCCACGGGATGGGTCGGTCCCGCGCTCCTCTGGACAGGCCCTTACCCGGCCTCGCAGATTCCCGCCTGCCCAACGGGCTTTCAGGCCATCACCGCTTTTCAGGGTCTGACCTTTCCCAACGACAGTTGCAGCTGCTCCTGCAGTCCCACGGGACAACAGTGCTCGGCCTCCGTGACTGCGTACACGGACCAGGCCTGCATGAACCGGTGCATGAGCGTTACGCTGGCAAGCGGCGGCTGCGGAATCTTGCCCGCCAACACCTGCCAGCAAAATGGCAGCTTCCAGGTCACCGTCGCACCATCGCCCGGCGGAACGTGCGCGGCGAACGTGACCGCGTCGTACGGGGGCGCACCTTCCTGGGGGAACACTGTTCGGCTGTGCACGTTCGTCGGCACGCCGGATAGCCCGGGCGGGTGCACGGCCCCGGGCGCGCAGTGCGTTAGCGATCCCGCTCCCTTTGGCTCCGTCTGCGTTAGTCACGCCGGTGCGGTGAGCTCGTGCCCATCGGGCTATGCCGCGAACCCGCCCATTGTCGTCTACTCCGGCTGGATCGATCAGCGGGGGTGCACGGGCTGCACCTGCAACGGTCCGACGGGAGCGAGTTGTTCGGGTACCGTCAGCCTTCATGCCGGGACGATTTGCAGCGTCCCCCCGTCACAGAATGGGCCTGCTTGCTCGCCATACACGCTCAACCCGAAGCCGGGCAGCGCTAGAGCGACATACACGCTCACTCCTGGCACCTGTTCGGTGGCGAGTCAGCCGACACCAACTGGAGGCGTGGTGCCCAGCGGGCCGACGACGATCTGTTGCCGTTGAGCACGAGGGCGACCGTTCGGCGCCATTGTGGCAGTCATTTGGACGGCATGCCGTGACCGGGTCCGAGAACCGCCTTCATGCGCGCAACGGCGTCGAACTGCTCGACATGCGGCGGGTGGTGGCAGGCGAAGCACATCGCGGGCTCTGGTTTACCGATGATGCGCCTCTTGTCGACGGGGTTGAGCGCATGCGCGGACCCGGGGCCGTGGCAAACCTCGCATTCTACGTTCTCTAGCCCGGCAACGTGCGTAACGGTGCTCCCGCCCGGCCGATCATAGCCGGTCACGTGACAGCCGACGCATTCCAGATTGAACTCCTTGTATTGAGTCGTGAGCGTGGCATACGCCCGCGCGTGCGCGGTGCCGTTCCAGACCGAACGGGCTGCCGGGTGGCAGTTCGTGCATGCGTCGATACCGATATACGTTGGCTGATCTGGCGCCGCCGGGCGAGGGAGGCGGTCTGCGAATGCGACCCGGTTATGATCGTTTACCGCTCTGTAATAGCCCGATAGCTCGGCGTCTATCGACGGATCCCTTCCGAGCGACTCTCGAATCTCCTTTAGCGTGTATCGAAAGAAGCTCCCCTTCGCCGGGGGAGGCCGCGCGTCCAGCGCGTCCCGTTCACCGTGCAGGGCGACGAGTTCGCGCTTGCGCGCCGCGACGTCGGCCGGCGCGATGCTCGGATCGCGCTCCCACGCCGAAAGCCTCACGTGCAAATCGTCGATGCGCCTGGTCACCTCCTCGCGCTTGCGTTCAAGCTCGAGCCCAGTCCCGTCTACAAATTTCAGCAAATGACCCGCCGCGACCGGTTCACGCACGAACAGCTCGACGACGGCGACTGATTGTAGGTGATTGGATGCCTGAACGATTAGCACGTCGCCGACTTGCTCCGCCTGCGGCGCGGCGGTGTTCGCGTCTCCGGTCGCTTTTTGCGAACCGACCACGATCGCCGTGAGCTCCGGCATTTTGTCGGCGATTCGCTTTGCCTCGCCTCGGCCGACGGCGGCGAGCGCGACGAGGACATTGGCTCCTTGCCTGACGGCCTCGTCCACACCCCTTCGCACGGACTCTTGTGCGGTCGACGGGGAGCCCGACGGATGCGGCCCCGCCGGCCCGGCTGCGGCGCCGACGAAGCCGACCCGCAACCCGCCGATCTCACGAACGACAACTGACGCAAACGGCGGCGCCGTCCTCGACGGATCGGAGAGAACCACGGCGCCCGACATCGTTGCCAGCCGGCTCAAGCCGGCCTCGCCTTCTGCCCAGTCGTTCACTCCGGGCGCCATGGCGACGAAGTCCAGACTGCGGAGGACGCGAGCAATCGTCTCGGCCTTGATGCGGTCCTGGTCGGCTCGCTCGCCCCCTAACTGCTCGTCCATGAAGAACAATGGGCCCGCCGAGGCGACCAGAGAGGCGGGAGCATTCGTGTGGTCATGCCTGAGCCACGCACCAAAGTGATCGAGCCCCCCCAGCTGGTCCTTCGTACAACCACACGGCTCGAGGGCACCCGCAACGTCCGTCAGCAGGTACAGTCGCAGGGTCGGCGATCCCGCGTCGGACGGCGCGCTCGAGGCAACAGGCAGTGGCGTAGAAGCGGGCGACCGGCAGCCCTGGCAGGCGGCGAGCTCGAGCGCGAGGGCCACCGCCGCGAGTGACCCGCCAAATGGCCTGGCGGCGGTCAGAAAAACAGGCGTCGTCATTTTGCGATCCGAGCTCCACGCATAGATACACTTGGCGGCGATGTCATCGGGCGAAAACCCTCCGCGAAGAGCGCTGCTGTCGGCACTTTCGGTGGCCGCGTGAAATTCGGCCCCTACTTGCTCGAGTCGCGGCTCGCGGTTGGCGGTACGGCGGAGGTGTACGTTGCTCGGCCTATCGATCCGGCGGCCACGCCGCGCCGGCTCATCGTGAAACGCCTGCTGCCTCATTTTTCGGCTGACCCGGAGGGTCGGACGATGTTCGAGCGCGAGGCGGCCCTCCACGCCGCCGTGCGGCACGAGAATGTCGTCGAGGTGTACGCCTCGGGCTACGTCGACGAAGAGCCATGGCTGGCAATGGAGCTCGTCGACGGCTGTGACCTCTATCGCTTGCTACGCAGGCTGTCCGGCGAGGCCCGCAAGCTCTCGTTTGGCATTGCGACGTTCATCTGTTGCGAGGTCCTCTACGCGCTCGATAGCGTTCACTCCGCTCGCGATGCGCACGGCAATCCGCTGGGCATCGTCCATCGCGACGTGACGCCGTCGAACATTTATTTGTCCCGTGACGGAGACGTGAAGCTCGGCGACTTCGGCATCGCCCGGGCGGCCGCGCGGGCGACGGTTCGTCCCCCGGCGGGCCCAATGCTCAAGGGTAAGTTTGCGTACCTGGCGCCGGAGCAGGTGGCAGGTGAGCCGTTCGACCATCGAGCAGACCTCTTTGCAATGGCAGTGGTGCTGGCCGAGATGCTCCTCGGCAGACGACTCTTTGCAGGGAGCGGCCAACTGGCCGTGCTGCTGGCCATTCGCGATTGCCGGATCGACGGCCTTCGCGAAGTGCGAGGCGTGTTGCCCATCGGACTCTCCGCCGCGCTCGATCGCGCATTGGCGCGCGATCCCGCGCTACGTTTCAATTCGGCAGCTGCCCTCGCGGGCGCGCTAGTTCCTTTTGCCTCCAGCCCCCGGGCTGCGCGCCCCGAGCTCGGCGCGCTCGTTCGTTGGGTGCAGTCAGCGCCTTCTGTCGAGCAGATGAATGCCGTCCGCGCGAGCGCGGGCGAGATCCGGGCTTCGGTCGCTGCCCGTGACGGAATCACGGAGGACCACTCTAACGACGCGATGCCGGGAGATGACGCGATCGACAGCCTCCACTCGAAGACGGGCGAATACAACGCCATTCCGTCGCGAGTGTTCCTCCAGAACGGGAGAAGACTGGGTCCGTGGTCATTCGCGAGACTGGTGGAAGCCATCGCGACCGGGGAGGTCGGACGCGGAGACCAGGTCGATTACATGGGCCGCGGCGCCACACCGGTCGAGGCCGTAGAGGAGCTGTCCCGGTTCCTCCCCGCAAGGTCAGTGACCACGGGTCGCTTGGCAAACATCGGCCCACCCGACTTCGTCGACGACATGTCTAGTCGTTCTCTCGTTACGATGCTTCTTCGGGTCGTTGCGTCGGACGCCACCGGCGTCCTATTTGCCGAAGGGCCGACGGAGTCGCGTCGACTGGTCCGGCACGCGGCGGCGCAAGGCGAAGGAGGACGCAAGGAGCTCTATTTCGTTGGAGGCAAGCTCAACCATGTCGCGTCCAACAACGCGAGCGAGTTGCTGGGAGAATGGCTCGTGCGACGTAGGACAATTTCGCGCGAGGAGCTCGATTTTGCGCTGGCGGTTCTCCCTCGGTACGACGGCCGAATGGGTGACACGCTCATCTCGCTCGGACTGGTGGGATCGCTCGATATCTTCAGTGCCATCCGCGACCAGGGGCGTGATCGCCTCGTCGATCTCTTCCGGTGGCAGACCGGCAGCTGGATGTTCTTCTCCGGACAGACCGCGCCGCACGTCGAATTCCCGCTCGACCTCGACCTCATCCCACTCGTCATCGCAGGGCTGAGCGCCGCGCTGCCGGGCGATGCGCCGAGCATCAAGTGGCACTCGCGTCTGGACGACGCTCTGGCAACTGTGATTAGGCCCCCTCCGGGCATGCGCGGTCTTCGCTGGCCGCCGTTGTTGGAGCACATCCTGCTCGCGGTCGGACGCACGAAGCGCCTCCGAGATGTGCTCGCTGCCGTGGCGGTTGGAGAGGTGAGCGACGACGACGTGCTTCGCGGGGTGGAGGCACTGCTCCTCGCGGAGCTCGTCGTTTGGACGTGACGATCAGCGCGCGAGCGAAGACGCCCCGCTGGAGAACGGCAAGATCGTCTTCAAATCCTCATCGGTGAAGCGGAGCTGCAGGCCGAGAAAGTAGTCCCGGCGCGTCGGCAGGAATAGGTGGTCGACGCCTCCCAAGAGCCAGAGGTGCTTGATGAACTCGTACGAAATGGATACCCGATAGCGGGGTTGGACCTCCTCGCTGAATCCGAACAGGTCATTGACGATCTCGAAGCGGTCCTGCAATAGATGGATGTCGAGTCCGGTCCCTCCCGTGGATTCCTTGATGCCGAACCTTCCAGTCAGCGGACCCCAGCGCTTCGCGAACTGTAACGAAAAGCGAAAGGCGTCCGTGGTCGTGGTCGTAATCGTGCGGTAATGCGCTGGGAGGGTGGGGTTGGTGGTGTCGACGCTGGTGTCGGTGATGGTCGTGAGCCCGCGCGGATCATTTATGAGTTCGACTACGTAGTACTTGTCCTCGCGAGGCTGCAGCCGAAGTTGAACGTAGTTCTTTATCGTGTTGGCGAGAAAATTGTAGTCGCTGCGAAGCCCGACGATGGTCTGCAGGCGCGAGATGTTTTGCACGTAGTCGTTGACCCCCTCGGCAACACCTTGGACCTCGTTTACGAGCTGTTCGTCCTTTGTGAGTCTTCCTATGGTGCCCTCACCGCGGTCGATGCGACCGGTGATGTTGTCGACATGCGCCAACGCGCTCTCGAGGCTCTTGCTGGACCGATCGAGCCGCTCCACAGTGTCGCGCAAGTCACCCTTCTGGCCTGACGGCGTCGCGTTCGCAGCGGCCGTCATTTCCCGCACGTCTTCCGTGACCGTGCGCACGTTTTCGAGAATTTTCGCTATCTCGGGGTTCGCGTTGTGTGTGATTTGTTGAACATCGAGGAGCGTGTCGTGGACCAGAATGCGATTCTCGCGAACCGTCTGGTTGAGCGCCTCAGTGGCGTCGGCCACGTTCTGCAAGATGGATTTGATGTTGTCCCCGCCCTGCTGGGTCCCAATTGAGTTCGCGAGCTGATCGGCGACCTTCTTGATGCTGTCGGCAATCTGCTTCACCTCCCCCATCAGCTCCGCCGGCGTCGTCTCCTGGACGATCGTTCGGATCTCGTCGCCATCGTGCAGCTTGGTGCGGTCGGGGGTGCCAGGCGTGAGGACGATAACCGCCTCGCCAAGCAGCGATGTGCTCTTCTTTCCGAGCGTAGCGTTGTCAAAGAGCGCCACGTCGTTCTTGATCTTCACGTCGAGGCGCGCTTCGCCGCGATCGAGGCGGATGCCGTCGAGCGAACCGACGGCAATGCCCGCGATTGTGATGCGCGACCGAGCAGCGAGGCCGGTGGCATCGTGGATGTAAGCGTGGACGGTGTACCCACCGTTGCCGGTGACCTGTGGGCTCACGAAGCGAAACACGCCGTATCCGGCGGTTCCCGTCAACACGACGAAGAGCCCGACCTTGGTCGCCTGGGTAAGTCTCGCCATCGCTGGAAGTTGGCTACGCTAGCAGCGTTCCCCGTACGTGAGGAGACGACCTAACGGGCGAAAGCTCCTTCACGGCGGCTCCTCGTAGAATACATCAGGCTCCTTCGGCTCGGGAGCTCCGCCCAGGGGGACAGGCATCGGAATGGCATCGAGCTCTGCGTCGAACTCGGCGCGATTGCGGTCGAACTCGTCGCGCTGCGAGCGCGGGACGACCCGCACGCCGTCGAGCCGTAGCGTCATGGGATCGATGAATACGCCCCCACGTCGGATGCCGAAATGCAGGTGCGGCCCCGTCACGCGGCCGGTCTGCCCCACGTACGCGATGAGCTGGCGCTGCTCGACGTGCTGGCCGACGCGCAGCCCCGCCGCGAAACGTGAGAGGTGACAGTAAACGCTCGTGACGCCTCCGGCATGTGCGATCTCCACTTTGTTACCGCAAGGCCCATCCGAGCCGACGCTCGCCACGACGCCGGATGCCGTCGCGTACACCGGCGCTCCCACTGGGGCCGCAAAATCGACTCCATTGTGAGGCATGACGACGTGAAGCACAGGGTGCATGCGATGTGGGTTGAATCGCGAGGCGATGCGGGCAAGCGGGACCGGCGAGCGCCAGCCTTCGTGGACGGGCTGCCTCGCCTTGGCGTCATAGAAACCGTGGTGCTTCTTCGACCCTTCGTCGTGGCCGAATCGGTAGACGCGCACCGAGGCGGCGCTGGCAGGGAAGTACTCGACGGCGTCCAAAGACAGCCAGCGCACGAAAACTCCATCCACGCGTTCCTGGGTGGCCAAAATCCGGAGGCGCGCTCCGGGTCGGATGTCCGAGAGCTCGGCGTGGCCCTCCAGAGCGTCGTCTAGCATGGCGAGGACCTCGTCGACGGGGCCGAGCCCCGCATCCACAAGGGACGCCCGAAGGTCTGCCCCCACGAGCACCGCCTTGCGAACGCGCACCAGCGTGGGAAAGAGCTCCAGCTTTCGCGTAACGAGCCGCGTCGTGCCGTCGGGCTGCGCTTCGTCGCGGCCCTGCCACACATCGATGGGAGACGTCCCGATTTCAAAAGCGACCACTCGACCGCTGGCGTTGTCGCGCGCCAAGACGAACGACTCCTTCGCGCTCCCGTTCGCTTCTCCGTCGAGCCTATCGACGTCACCAAGCTCGGCGAGCGAGCGCGTGAGGCGAAGCCCCTCCGTTTGCGGCAACCCCGCTGCCGCAAGCGCCACGAGCAGGGAACGGTGCCCCACGGCCCCCTCGACCAGCGTGGTGGCACCGCCGTCCGCGAGCTGCGCGACGCGCCACAAACGCGGGCCCGCCCGAGCAGCACTACTCATCCCATCGTCGCCGTCGGGCCCGCCTTCGAGCCCCCCGTCGTCCGTGAGCGCGCCGGCACCGGACAGAGAGCCCGCTATCGCCGCGGCCGATGCTTGCTGAGGTGCCGAATCGCCACCAGCTGTCACGATGCGCACGACGACGGCACCCACCACCGCCGCACCGCCGGCGATCGCGAGAACTGCTCGGAGGAGGGGCAAAACCTTTGCCGATCCAAGCAACCAGCGTGGCCGGGGACCGTAAGGCCCCGAGGGGTTGGTCGCGTCCAGCGGCGGTCGCGAAACACGAAACGACAGCTCGGCCGAGCTTTCAGTGCGCGACGTGAAGCGGGGCTCGTCCGGCGTCACAGACGTTGGGGTTGGCGATTCCACTCGCGCGGCGGACGGGCCGTCGCCCATGGACGCCGGCGCACCGACCTCTTGTTGCTCTTGTGGCGCGGACGGGTCGTCCGGCGTTTTGCGCTCCGCACCATCCACTGGGAAAAAGCCCTTAGCGGTAGAAGCGCCCGCATGCAAACGCGTGTGCATACCTCAAGGAAATCCCGGTCTCGCTTCTTGTGCCGTTCGTGCGTAGGCTGACGAAGCAGTGGAGCGCTTCACGATCGATGAACGAGCACACCAAGCAGCAACTGCTCCTCGGGCGCGAGCACTACCACAAGCGCGAATTCGAGAAGGCCGAGCAGCTGCTTCGTCAGGTTCTAGAGCACGACGAGCGCGTTGCGGACGTGCATGACATGCTGGGAATCATCTGTCATTCACGTGGAAATTACGCTCACGCCGAGAGCCACTTCGAGCGCGCGCTCGCCATCAACCCGAACTACACCGAGGCCGCGCTGAACCTCGCGGTCACCTACAACGATCGTGGAAAATACGAGGCAGCACGGCAGGTTTACGCGCGTCTGCAGGGCAGGCCGAGCGGATCTGCACCAGGGCTCGACCCGTTCGCGCGTGGCAAGCTTGCAAACATGCACGCCGAAGTTGCGCAGGCCTACGCAGACTCGGGCCTGCTGCGAGACGCGATCGTCGAGTACGAAAAGGCTGTGGCGCTCTGTCCGCAATTTGCCGACCTACGCACCCGCCTGGGCACGCTCCTCACCGAGGTCAACGAGCTGTCGCGCGCGCGGGAGCAATATGAGGCGGCCATCGCGGCGCGACCGAGCTTCGTCCCCGCGCGTATTCAGCTCGGCGTGACGCTGCTGTCGATGGGCGATGCCGCGTCGGCACGCGAGCAGTGGCGAAGGGTGCTTGCGGCGGAGCCGGACAACGTACGCGCAAAAATGTACCTGCGGATCATGGCCGCCCAGGTGTACGGAGTGGATGCGCCTGCCGCACCGCCAGCTGCGCCGCGTGATGAGCGCTCGACAGGCGAAGGGAGCTGACGGCCGATGGCGCCTCGACAGGAGAATTGGTGCCGCCGGCGTGGCCGTGCTCTTTTCGAAGCTGCGCCGATGCGGCGGCGGTCGCCAACGTCATTTCGGCATCGAAGATCCCAGCAAAGTGGGTGAGCGAAGCGCGCGCTGCTTGCTCGACGGTCGGGGCCACACCGCCCAGCGCTGCAACTGAGGTGACCCCGTGCCGCGCGATGCCGCAAGGCACGATCAAGCCATAGTGCGCGAGCTCTGTGGAAATATTGAAGGCGAAGCCATGCATCGTGATCCACCTAGAAAGATGAACGCCTATCGCCCCCAGCTTGGCAGGGCGTTCGGAACCGCCGGGCTGCCGAGGATCCCCCCGCCAGTGTGCCGGGCTTGCCTCGTCGACCCAGACGCCGACAAGCTTTGCGTCCCCCTCGATGAAACTCGCGTCAAGCCCGCTATCTCGCGCCAGCGCGATCATGACGCGCGCGAGGTCACGCACATAACGCCGCACGTCGCGCCGGTCGGGACGCAAATCGAGGATGGGATAGGCGACCAGTTGACCGGGGCCGTGATAGGTCACGTCTCCTCCCCTGGTCGTGTCGTGGACGTCCATGCCACGCTCCTCGAGCAGCTCTCGTGGCTCGAGCACGTGCCGAGGATTCGCGCCGCGCCCCAACGTGATGACCGGGTCGTGCTCGAGGAGCAGCAGCGTATCCCCGCGGTTGCCACGAAGACGCTCCTCTACGAGCCACCGCTGGATAGCGTGAGCGTCGGCGTAGCGAACCCTGCCTAGCCAATGGGCGACGATACTGCGCATGACGGCTCACGATCGAAAGTAGTTCGGCGCCTCTTCGGTCACGATCACGTCATGCACGTGACTCTCACGCAAACCCTGGGAAGTGATTCGGACGAAGCGTGCCTTGGTGCGTAGCTCGTGGACGTCGCGGCTCCCCGTGTAACCCATGCCGCTCCGCAAGCCGCCGACGAGCTGATAGAGAATCGAGGCGAGCGAACCTCTGTGCGGCACGCGCCCCTCTATCCCTTCCGGTACGAGCTTTTCGTCGGCGGTCCCTGCCTGCGCGTACCGGTCACGGCTACCTCTCTTCATCGCGCCAAGGCTCCCCATGCCGCGGTACACCTTGTAGCTGCGCCCTTGGTACAGCACGAGGTCACCGGGAGACTCATCGGTACCAGCGAACAGCGAACCTACCATCACGCTACTTGCTCCGGCAGCGATGGCCTTAGTGACGTCTCCCGAGTGTTTTACGCCGCCGTCCGCAATGACGGGAACGGTGTACCGGTCTGCCATGCGGGCACAGTCACTGATGGCCGTTATCTGCGGGACGCCTACGCCGGCAACGACGCGCGTCGTGCAAATGCTACCGGGGCCGATTCCAACCTTGACCGCATCAGCACCTGCGTCAATGAGGGCCTCGGTCCCTTCTGCGGTTGCCACGTTCCCGGCGATCACCTTCACTCCGGTGAACTCCCTCTTCGTCGCGCGCACCGCGTCGATGACACCGCGGTGATGGCCGTGCGCAGTGTCGATAACGATGACGTCGGCGCCCACTGCGACGAGCGCTGCCGTACGTTCATGTCGGTCGGGACCGGGCCCGATCGCCGCGCCGACGCGCAACCGCCGTTGCTCGTCTTTGACTGCCTGGGGGTACTTGTCAGCCTGCAAAATGTCCTTGATCGTGATGAGACCGACGAGCTTGCCATGGCCGTCCACCACCAGCAGCTTTTCGATTCGATGCTTGTGCAAGAGCCGCTTCGCCTCGTCCAAGGTCACGCCGGGCGGCACGGTCACGAGCTCCCGCGTCATCAACGTGCTGACCGGCTGGTCCAAGTTCTGCTCGAAGCGAATATCGCGGGCGGTAAGAATGCCGACGGGACGTTCGCCCTCCACCACCGGCACGCCGCTGATGTCGTGCTCGCGCATGACCTCCAGTGCGTTCCTCAGCGACTGCGATGCGCGCGCGGTGACAGGGCCGAGAATCATCCCGCTCTCCGCGCGCTTCACGCGTTCGACCTCGCGCGCCTGCACCTCGATAGGGAGGTTCTTGTGAATGATGCCGATGCCCCCCTCGCGCGCCATCGTTATCGCCGTTCGGCTCTCGGTGACCGAATCCATCGCGGCGCTCAGGATGGGGATGTTCAGATCCAGTCCGCGGCATAGCCGCGATTGCACATCCACATCCTTGGGCAGCACCTCGCCGTACGCCGGGACGAGCAACACGTCATCGAACGTGAGGCACTCGCGGAGCTTGTCGTCGAGCATGCCGCTTTATAGCGCGCCTCGCTGGCCTTGCGAACGGGCCGCCGTTTTGTGTTCAGTCCGGAACTCTCGCGCCGGCCGCGGCCTGAAGGTCGCGGAACTCGTCAATTCCACTCGTGAAGGCATGGGCCAGGTCGGGGTCGAACTGCGTCGCGCTGCAGCGCTCGATTTCGCCGACCGCGACTTCGTGTGGTAGAGCGCGTCGGTAGGCGCGATCGCTGGTCATCGCGTCGTACGTGTCCGCCACGGCGATAATGCGTGCAATCAGCGGAACGCCTTTGCCTTTGAGACCGAGGGGGTACCCGCGACCATCCCAGCGCTCGTGGTGCAAGTGCACGCCCGGAACTAACGGGTGCAAGAACTTGATGGGATCGAGAATGTCTTTTCCATAGCTGGGGTGCCGCTTGAAGATCTCGTATTCTTCCGGCGTCAGCTTGCCAGGCTTGTTCAGGTTCATCACGCAGCCGATCTTGCCGATGTCGTGCATCAACGCGCTCTGGCGGACGATCTCGATCACATCGGGCGCAAGTCGCAATTTGAGCGCAAGGTAAGTGGCGTAGGTCGCGACGCGCTCGGAGTGGCCCGCCGTGTAGCGGTCCATCTTGTCAATCGCACGCGCAAGGCCGTGGATGGTCTGCTGGAACGTTGCGCGGAGATCCTCGTACAGTCGGGCGTTCTCGATCGCGGCGGCGGCGCGCGATCCGACGATGGACATTAGCTTTCTATGTCCCTCATTAAAGCGCTTGTGCTTGGTGAAACTCGCCACGCCGATCCATCCAAGGAGGCGGGTCTTGGTTTTGAGAGGGACCGACACCAGCGAGGCAAGGGGGACGAGAGGCGGCGAGGCGAAGAACCGCAGGCCACGATGCCCTTGCTCGAGAAGCGTGGAATGTGCCGCATAGTGCGCGACGAACGCGTGCGGCGCCAGAACCCCATATTCGAAACCGACCACTCCGCGCACGGTGCCGTTTGCCGCGATGGCGTTCGGCTCGGGTGCCCATAAGGCGCCCGATTCGTTCACGACCGGAGGCGCTCGCACGGCGGATGGTAGGTCGGACAGGCCGGCCTCGTGCGTTCCGACCCGGTCGACAGCAGGTACTTCGCCGTCTCGCGAGCGGGCAAGTCGTTGGCGTTCGAAGTGCCCTCCCTCTCCGTCGTCGAGCCAGGTCGAAACAAGGTCGCCCTTCAGTTCGTTCAGCGCCGTGTCACCAAGTGTTGCCAGCACCTCCTCCAACGAAAGACTCGCCGCGATCGCTTCGCTCACCGTGTAGAGGGACAACGCCTCCCGCAGCCGCAGGTTCTCCGCGCACAGGCGCTGCTTCTCGAGGCCCCGTTGCGCAACGCGAATGACCTCTTCGACCTTGAAAGGCTTCAATATGTAATCGTAGGCGCCGCGCTTCATCGCGTCGATGGCCGTCTCGACGGTACCGAAGCCGGTCATGATGACGGTCACCGCGTTTGGTGCCGCCGTGCCGATGGCGTCGAGGAGCTCAATGCCTCCCATGCGAGGCATCTTCAAGTCGCTGATTATGAGATCGTAGTGCGCGTTGCTCAGCTCAGTTAGCGCCGCCGTTCCGTCCTCCGCGGTGCGCACGATGTAGCCTTCCATCCCGAGGAAATCCGCGAGGATGTCTCGGATGAATTTCTCGTCATCCACGATGAGGACACGCGGGCGCTCGTCGTGTGCGGAGGTCGACATGGGTCGGAGCAGCGACGCGCTCAGACAAGGGCACGACGTGCGAGCAGCGTTCAAGGCGAGTCTAACAGATCCGACTGCAGCCGAGTCCAGGTTCGCTCGCCGGAGAGCGCACCGTACATCATTTGTTGTTGAGCAATTCACGCGACGCGTCCTTGCGCGGTGTCCGCCGCGGCACGAGCTTCACCGCGGCGGCCGGCCGTTGGGTCTTGCGCTCACGCCGTTCGCGTGAAAGCCTCGCCGCGTTATGGGAGCCAGGGCGGGCCCACCCTGGGGAGGGGCAACGATCGTCGAGGCGTATGCATCCGTAGGCGCGCTCGGTGCGGCAATCTCGTTCGCGCTAGGGCACGACCCCACCGCGTGTCATGGCTGGCTTGGCGCCCGCGGGATTGCGTCGCTTCTCCTCAGCGTCGGCGCGGGCCTTTGTCTGGGAGCCGCGACGATCGCCGTCACGCGGGCGATGATGCGCCGCACCGAGTGGGCTCGCGCCCTGCACGTCGCCATGCGTCCCGCCGTGCATGGCGCAGGGAACGCGACGCTGTTTGCCCTGTCGCTCGCCAGCGCCGCGGGTGAGGAGCTGCTTTTTCGAGGGTTGCTCGTGCCGTTCGCGGGTGTGGTGGGCTCGTCGCTCCTCTTCGGGGTGCTGCACCAGATTCCCGGGCGTGGCCGGTGGGGCTGGATGGCGTGGGCCACGATCATGGGTCTGTTGCTCGCGTTGCTGTTCAAGGTGACCGGGAGTCTCGCCGGGCCGCTCCTAGCCCACCTTGCCATCAATCACTCCAACCTGCGGTATTTGCGTGACAACGATCCGGCTCCCCGCCAGCGAATGCTTGGCGGGCTGCTCAACCGTTAAATGGTGTGGCCTCCGTAGCCTCCGGGAGTCCCAGGGTGCGTAGGTATGTCGCGCGAACTTCGCGCGTGACTCCTACGTATTGCTCGAGAAGCGCCTCATCCGCGCGAGTCCGAGGCCCGTCGCGCACCCCCATCCGGCGGGCGAGCGGCACTAGGCCGGGTGCGCCCTCCTCGAGCAAGGTTGCGCCACGGCCGTGGGCGACTCGCAGACGTTGTTCGAGGGCACGGAGGAATCGCCAGCCCTCGCGCAGCGTATCCGCATCCTCGCGCCGCAGATAACCGCACGCTTCCAGTGCGGAGAGTGCGACCGAGGTCTCGGTCGAGCGCACCCGCCGATCGCTCCCGTACCTCATTTGTAGCCATTGGGTGGCAAACTCGATGTCGACTAAGCCGCCGCGGCCGAGCTTCAGGTCGAAGCGTGCGGGAGACGTGTCCTCGTGCGGCGCGCCATCGCGGGGCAAGCGCTCATGAGCGAGCTCGCGTTCCATTCGCGTGCGCAGGTGATGCAGGAGGGCGGGCGGGGGTGCGCCGCGCTCGTATGCCGCCGCGTTGGCAATCGCGATGACGCGCGCTCCCAATTGCACATCGCCGGCGCAAACGCGTGCTTTGACGAGAGCCTGGCGCTCCCATGGCTCGGCTTGCTCCGCGTGATAACGGGCGAACGCGTCGATGGACACGACCAGCAATCCATGGCTGCCCGATGGGCGCAATCGCGTGTCCAGCTCGTACCCGGGGCCTTCGCCATGTGGCGAGCCCACGAGACGGAGAACCCGCTGCGCAATGCGCGCGAACAGTTCCGGCGCATGTTCGCCAGTTTTTTCGTAAACGAAGACGAGATCGAGGTCCGATCCGTAGCCGATCTCGCGACCGCCGAGCTTGCCCATCGCTAGCAACGTGAGCCCCCGCGTCGCTTCCAGATCGGTCTCGCCACTCGCGATGTCGTGCTCTCTCATCGCAAATCGGCACGCGTGGCCCAACGTTGCATCTGCGAGCGCGGCTAGGACGTGGCCGGCCTCATGCGTGGCCAGCTCGCCGGCCAAATCCGCGAGACCCACTTCGAACGTGACGCGCCTTTTGGCGCGACGGAGGGCGCCTGCGAAGGAGTCGACGTCCGCCGGCGCGTTGTTTAGCGCGGCCACTTCTTCGTCTACCTGGGCACGCGCAACCGCGGGCGTAGGCACGCCGCGCGCGTAGATCACTCGGTCGACGAGATCGGGGTGACCCACCAGCGCCTCACCCAAGAACACGCTGGCGCCAAGCAGCGAGCAGAGCGCGCGCACGAGACGTGGATCCCCCGCCAATGCGCGCACGTAAACGCCGGGCGTCACCAGACGTGAAAAAAGTGAGGCCAGCAGACGAGCCGCCTGCTCAGGGTCAGCCGCATCGGCGAGAGCGTCGATGAGGCGGCGGCATAGATCAGGCTCTCGGTCCCTGGTCGCAGGGTCGAGAGGGCGGTCGGGACGGCGCGCAAGCGCGAGGAGGTGGCGCGGGAGCTCGGTCAATGCTGCCGCGCCGAAGCGTGGCTGAGATGCCGACGCCACAGCAGCGACGTCGGCCGAGTCTATGGCCGCCCAGAGCGTCTCGAAATATTCATCCTCGCGTGTGGGCTCCCGGCCAATGGAGCCAAAACGCAACGACACTCGCGCGCGGACCGCCTCCAGCTCCCTTTCCAGGTCTGGCGCGTCGAGGTAACCCAACGACCGCGCGATTCGCGAGAGGAGATCGCGATCGCTGGGGATGGTATGAGTCTGCTGGCCCGTCGCGAACTGGACACGATGCTCGAGGCGGCGCAAAAAAAGGTAGCTTTCGGAGAGCTCGGCCGCCTCGCGCTCACTGACGAACCCGCCGGCGCGCAGCCGGCGTAAGGCGTCGAGGGTGTTCGGTCGGCGGACATGTGGCTCGCGGCCACCCCAGACCAGCTGCAGAGACTGTGCGAAAAACTCCACTTCCCTGATCCCCCCAGGGCCAATCTTCAGATCATCCTTCACGCTGTGGCCCGCTTCGGCCCGGGCGCGAGCGAGCATCGCCGTCATTTCTTCCACGATGCGCGGTTCGACGGCGCGTCGCCACACGAAGGGCACAAAGGCCTCCAACAGTCCCTCGCCGAACACGAGATCGCCAGCGACGGGGCGCGCGCGCACGAGGGCTGCCCGCTCCCAGGTTCTCCCCCATGCTTCATAGTACCGCTCCGCGGCCGCGAGCGCATTGACCAAGGGCCCGCGCGTCCCCTCCGGGCGCAGGCGAAGGTCGACGCGCCAAACGATGCCGTCCTCAGTAGGTTCGTCAAGTGTCGCGACGAAGCGCTGCGCTACCCGCGTGAAATACTCATGAAGGGACATGTCGTCCCTTCCGCGCACACTTCCCTCGTCATTTCCGTAAAACAGCATGACGTCTACGTCGCTGCCGGCATTGAGCTCCCGTCCGCCGAGCTTTCCCATACCGATCACCGCGAACGGGCACCGTTTTCCCGATATTTCGAGCGGCACCCCGAAGCGGCTCTCGGCCCAGGCCAGCGCCTCGGCCACCGCAACCTCGCAGCACGCCTCCGCAAGATCGGAGAGCTCGCGCGCGGTGACGTCCACATCGACGTCGGGATTGGCGAGAAGCTCACGGGCTGCGATCCGTAGCTTTTCGCGCACGGCCAGCCGGCGCAAACCACGGCGCACCGCTTCTGCCGTCGGGACGTCACCTACCGCAACGCTGGCGAGCCGGCGGTAGGTTCGCAGGTCGCGCGCACGATGGATCCCCCGCGCGATCGCCGCAAGGTTCTCGGGGTGAGCCTCAATCGCACGCCCAAGCGCAGGGTACGCGGAGGCAATGATTGCCCCGAGCTCGATCGCTTCCTCCCGGGGGCGCCCATCGACTCGCGCTAGCGCGGCACGTACGAAGCGCCGAGAATCGTCGGTGGTGAGCGGGGCGACGAATTTGGCGCGCATTCCGTCGACGGCTAGCGCCCTCCCCACAGTGGAAACATCATGACCACGGCCCAATCGAAGAGAGCGTGAGCGACGATGCTGGGTACGAGCCGCCCGAAAACGCGCGCCATGCCTCCCCACAGCAACCCACCCCCAAGAGCCGCAAACATAACGACCGGGTTCAAGCCGGCCGCGGGGTCGGCCGTCGTTCGCAGCGCCCATGTCGTGGGCACGAATGCGAGGGCGTAGAGCCCCGCTGCCCACAACCACGCGGTACGCGATCCGCAGCGGTACGCGATCAGCTGCGTCACCACGCCGCGCCATAGCACCTCCTCGGCGATGGCGGCCACGACGAGGCTGATCCCGACAAGCGGCGCGTGGGCTTGCAGCCTGCGTGGATCGCCGATGGCAGCGTATAGCGAGACGAGCCAGATCTCGCGCGGAGAGCCGACCGGCGCGACGATGCGCACAAACGCCCACGCTACGCCGAACAAGAGGAGCGCGCCCATGAGCCCTCGCGTGAAATCCCCCCAGGTCGGACGCAGCCATGCGTCGAGAAGCCCTTCACCCTTGGCCCACGCCGCAGCGACCGTGGCGAGCAGAACGGTGGGCAACACCGAGAGTCCCCAGAACGCTAGCGTCCCAGAGCTCTGCGAGGAGAAAGCGAAGAATGACGCGACGGCCGTGATGACCGTCGTGAGCGCGACGAACGCTGCGGCTACCGAGCGCGTGCTCACTATCGGTGCCGCCTCACGCCACGATCGGCAAGCGGACGGTCTTCCCGGGAGAGGGCGGGAGCGCCAGCTTCTGATTCTTGGCGTAGACCGGGTGCCGACCACGCGTTCGGTACCACTCTGCGACGGTGGCCGTGGCATGCATCTTCTCTACGATTTGGCGCCAGCCGACGCCGGTGTTGTAAGCGCAGAAGCTGATCTCGCCAGCTTGGGTCCCATAAGGAATGATGCACATCTCGGTGCGTCGAAAATCGTAGTTGAACAGATCTTGAAACCACATCCCGGCTACGAAGAGAATCCGCCATTCGAACTCCTGCGCGTCTGCGGCGTGCTGACCAACGGAGGATCCGCGAGCGCCAGTTTGGCTCAGAAATTGGCGCAGAAGGGTGCGTACACCGAACCCCGTGGGTGCTTGCTGCGCGTCAAAGCGGCGGCACAGCGCGATCGCGAGCCAAATAAGGCTGAGAGCTCGTGGCTGCGAAGCGTCCGTAATCTCCTGGATGTCGGTGAGGAGGCCCTCGAGGTCCAGGACCTGGGCGAGCGGGACCATCTGTTTCGTGGCCTTGTTCACGAGCAGCGCAGTGCCCACGCCGCAGTTGGGATGACAGCCGCACTTCAGGGCTCCCCAATCGGCGTGCTCGGCAAAGAGCATGTCCGTAAGATCGCCGAAAGGACCCATCGCGGACAGCGGAAACCAGTCGCGAAGCGGCTCAGTGGCGCCCAGCTGCGCCTTCAGGTCGTGGGCGAGGTGCGAAAGCGTGTAGCGCTTGGCGTACCGTTCTTCATCGCTAATCCCTTCGTCGCGCCCAGTGAAGCTCACCGGCTGAAAGCTCACGACTGTGATCTTGTCCGCGTGTTCGATGGCGAAACGTGTCACCCGACCCACCTGATCGTCGTTCACCCCACGTACGACGGTAACCACGAGGACCACGTCCACGCCGGCCGCGTAAAGGTTCTCGATGGCACGTAGCTTGATCTCGTAGAGGTTTCCTACCTTGCGATGCGCGTTCGCTTCTTCCCCGACGCCATCGAACTGCAAGTACGCGATGCGGAGACCTGCCTCCTTGGCGGCGCGCGCAAAGGCCGGATCCTGAGCGAAACGGATGCCATTAGTGGCACACTGCACACAAAAATAGCCAATCCGCTTCGCGTACTCAATTGCGCGGAGAAAGTCCGGCGAAAGCGTGGGCTCTCCACCGGAGAACTGCACGCTCATCTGACGTCGCGGCGTCACGCCGAGCGATTCGTCGAGAATGCGTTTGACATCCTCCCAGGCGAGCTCGTGGACGAAGCCGACCTGGTTTGCATCCATGAAGCACGGATCGCACATCATGTTGCAGCGGTTGGTGAGATCGACGGTGAGGACCGAGCCGCGCCCATACTTGATGGTCGAGCTGCCGTGATCGCGCAGCTTGTGCGGCGGTGCCAAGAAGTCACGCCCCGGGAACAGGCGCTCGATCCGCGCGCTGAATGCCGGGTCGACGGAGAGGACGTCGTCGAAGCGGCCGTGCTTCGGGCAGGTCTTGCTCATGCGAACCGCTCCCCCCTCCTCGTGGATGTCGGCGCGAAGCTCTCCGGGCCGTCCGTCGATCAAAGTGCGCACATCGGCGCCCCCTCCCATGATCGCTGCGCGGAGCTCGGTTACGCATTTCGGGCAGAGCGAATCGGTCTGCCGGGGCCAGCCGAGAGGCGGAAAGCTTCGCTCCCGCCTTTTGAGCAGCGGAGCGGGCGCCCATTTGGGCTGTGGCGACGCTCGCTCGAAGCGGGCATTGTAGGCGCGCACTAGCGGCCAAACCGCGTTGGCCGCCCGTCGGAGGATGGAGGTCATGCAGTGGAATGAACCACGGAGAAGCGTGTGCACCAAGGAGGATCCCGCTTTTGCGAACGCTTGACCTCGCTGTTTCGGTGTTCGGTGTCATCTTCATCGCGGAGGTTCCGGACAAGACTGCGCTGGCGGCGCTCGTGCTCGCCACGCGTTATAAGGCCCTTCCCGTCTTCCTCGGTGCAGCCGCTGCGCTGTCGATTCAAAGTCTAGTGGCGGTAGCGGCAGGCAGCCTGTTCGCGCTCCTGCCCGCCCGCCCCGTCCACGTCGGGGCCGGCATGGTCTTCCTCGCATCGGCAGCGATCATGTGGGTTCGAAAGGAACCGTCGCTCGGCGACACCCCCGTTGACAGCCACGGCGCCGATAACCAGGGAAAACAGTCAGGTGGCGCGCCCGGCTTCTGGAGGGCGGCCGTGGCTGTCTTTGGCGTGATTTTCATTGCCGAATGGGGCGACCTCACACAGCTCGCCACTGCAGCCATCGCGGCTCGCGAGCGGGCTCCTTTGGTGGTTTTCGCCTCGGCAACGCTCGCGCTCTGGGTCGTCACCGCCACAGCCGTCCTCGTGGGAAACCGCACCGCCCGCATATTGAGCCCGAGGTTGGTGCAAAAGGTCGCTGCGCTGCTGTTTGTGGCCATCGGGGCGGCCCTCCTCCTCGGGTGGCTTTGACTTATCGCCGCGAATCGTGATCGATCCGTCTCGGTTCCTGTTATGCGTGGGGCACGCATGGCCAGGCTCGGCTCCGTGGAAACGGCCAACGCCGTTCGTTCGGTACGGCGACTGATCGCAATTGGCGCGCTGGCGGTCGCCGGTAGCTACCTGGGATGCTCGACAACTACGCGCGTCGATGCAGGCCACGTGGGGATCCGCGTGAAGCTCGCCGGCAGTGACCGCGGCGTGCAGGACATGCCGGTCGTCACCGGCTGGGTCTTTTACAATCCGCTGACCGAGCAGATAATCCTCTTTCCGACCAGCGTGCAGAACGTCGTGTGGACGCAATCGATCCACGAAGGCAAGTCGTTCGATGAGTCGATCACGTTCAGCTCGAGCGAGGGCGTCAATGTCAGCGCAGACATCGGTCTTTCGTTCCACATCGACGCGAGCCTCGCACCCCGACTGTACGGGCGCTTCCGACTCAATGACCTGGAGAAGCTCTCCGACGGCTATATGCGGAACACCGTGCGTGAGGCGTTCAATGACGTAGGGTCCCATTTGCCAGTTCAGGACGTCTACGGCGCTGGAAAGAGCAAGATGCTCGCGGAGGTCACTCAGAAGTGCCGGGACGTCTTCGGCAAAGACGGCATCGTCATCGACCAGCTGACGATTAACGGCACCCTTCGCCTGCCGCAAAACGTCATTGATGCGATCAATAGAGCCATGGAGGCAACGCAGAAGGCGCTCGAGAGCAAGAATCGCGTGGCGCAGGTAGAAGCAGAGGCGACGCAGGCCATTACGCAAGCCCATGGTGGCGCAGAGGCCGCCCGTCAGAAGGCTGGCGGGGAGGCCGACGCGCTTCTGATTCGAGCGCGCGCAGAGGCTCAGGCTAACGAGATAATTCGCCTTTCAACAACTCCGGCGGTGCTCCAGTACCGCGCGCTGGAGCACTGGGACGGCAAGCTGCCGGAGTACAACGCCGCGCAGCTGCCCCTCTTGACCTTCGACATCGGCAGACCCGGCGCCGCGCTCGACGAGAATGCGCGGCAAAAGCGGCTAAAGGAGCTTCTGGAGAGCTCCAAGATTCCGCCGGCCACGGCGGGCGCACCCGCCGCTCCGTAGTCAGAGCAATTTGTGGCCGACCTGCGGGCAGCGCCTAACCTCAGTTTGACGTCTGCCATGAAGCGGGGTATGCAAGTCGGGAGAACGCCGCGTGCCGCTCGCCGTGAAGGCAGGGCCGGCATCGGCGTCAACAGGGCAACCACCCCAAGATCACACGGGCCCCACGTGCGGCCATCCTGGCTGTGCGCTGGAGTGTCCTCGATAATGGCCCGGGGTGCGGGGACGAGCGAAAGCGCGACATGACGTTCATCGAAGCGGCGGCGGAGGTGCTCCGCCAAGCAGGCAAGCCCCTCCACTACAAGGAAATCACGGAGCTCGCGATCGGGAAAAACCTTCTCTCGCACGTGGGCAAGACTCCAGAGGTCACGATGAGTCACCGACTCACGGCGGCCATCAAAAAAGACGACAAGGACATCCCGATCGTCAAGGTCAAGCCGGGCGTCTTTGCGCTCCGCGAGTGGGAAGAGAAACGCGGCCGCAAGGCCTTGTCGTCAGTAACGGCGGAGGACCGCAAGGCCGACGAGAGTACGTCCAGTGACGACGCGAGTGTCGAGGTGAATGCCCTCGAGATCGAGGCCGCGTTGCGCGGGGCACAAGCCCGGGTCGACGCGGCAGTCGCGGCAGGCGGCGAGGATGGTGACGGCGACGAGGATGCCGAGGACCGGAACACTCCCGTCTCCGGTGACGAAGCCCGCCGCGCGGACCTGGCCGCCAGCGGCGCCGATCTGTTTGATGATGAAGACGACGATGACCAGCCGATTCTCGCGCCGTCTCAGCAGGGCGTGGGCCAACAATCGGATGGCGCGGCAG
>JALYHV010000174.1 GCA_030776205.1 Myxococcota bacterium
GCCGACCCCGCCGCCGAAGCCGCCGCCTGTTCCTGGACCCGAGCCGGTGCTCATCGTTCCAGCGCCGAAGATTACTCCCGCGCCGGTACCGCCGCCCCCCGAACCGCCGCCACGTAGCCCCGTTCCCGCGCCGGCCCCGAGCACCAAGTCGTTCGTGCGAAGCCCGCCCAGCGCGTCGGCGACGGTCCTGATCTCGCTCAGCGTCTTCTTGATATCGGTCCCGGTGTCCGCGAGTGCTTCGGTCAGACCGCCGTACGACGTGGTCAGCCTCGCTTCGGTCTGTAGCTCCGCACGCTCCTCCTTGCCGTTCAGGCCTGCCTTGCCTTCCTTGCGTGGGGCCTTCTGCCCTCCCCCTTGCTTTCGCACGTCGCGCGCGCCCGGGTCCTTGGGCCCCTTGCCGCCCGCTCCGGTGTCGTCCTTGACCGCGTTGGTCGGCTCCCATTCGGCGAGGGCACGGTTCAAGTGAAATTGACTCGCGAAGTCGGGCACCAGCTCGGGCGGCAAGTGGTAATCGGGCGGGGTCCAATTCATGACGAGCATCCCGATAATCCCGAGATGGAGCGCAAAGCTCGAGAAGAGCGACAGGGCGAGGAGCGGGTCGAAGGCGAGGCGCCCACGAATGCGCTGTGGCGGGCCTGTGTACTGGAAGCAGATGGAGAAGAGCCCGTACTGAATAAGCCCGAAGTCTCCGGGCAGAACCGGCACTGTCGCGCCGCTGCGCGCGATGCCGACGACGCTCTCTTCCCTGCCGCGCAACGTGAGCAGACCGTTGAGCGCGCCTCGCGCGTCCAGCTCCCAGCCCGTCGACACGGCGCGTAGCGGGGTCGACGCGGCTGCAACTCCCTCGGGCAACGGCGCCATCGCACCCGGATCATCGCCGAGCCGGCAATCGCGCCCGTGCTCGAGCAGCGCGAAGCCGACGATCGTCGTGCCCCACACTGCGGCCACGCGCAGCACCGGCGCGTCCGGCGACGCAGGTATCAAAAGCTCGATTCCCTTCGCGTCTCGGACATCTCCCGCAGAAAGCTGCGATGCCCGAGGTCCTCGGCCGCAAACTCGGCCCGCACGCGCCTCAAGAAGTATACGAGCTGAGGACTCTTCAGCCGGCCCTCGATGTCGATCTCGCTGAATTTGAACGATCGCACTCCGCCGTCCAGCGTCTTTGCCTCCACGACGCCGGCCTCGGAGAGGGCGCCCCCCTGAAGCGGCAGAGACGGTCCAGTCCGAGGAGGCGTGCGGGCGGCCTGTGACGGCGAGCTCCCCGCCCCCGCATCGGCAATTGCCGCCGGTTTCTTGGAAGGAGCCGGGCGCGCCGTCGCGCGCGTGGCCGGCGAAGCGGCTCCCGCATCGCGTGGAGCGAAGAACCAACCGAGCGATGCGACGGCGATCGCGAACAGGGCCACCCAGGTGACGCCCCGGAAGAGAACCGTCTGCGTCCTGTCCGGCGGACGGTGCTCGGGCATCGGAGGCCATCATAGCGCGTGAAGGGCGCTCGACCGGGGTCCCTGCGCTCTTCGCGCGTCGCGGCCGCAGCTCGATCGAGGATCATCGAACCCTGCGCCTTCGAGCGCAGGATGTACGCACGGGTCATGAGGGCCGAGGCGACCTCGCTGGCTCACACCCCCTTCGCGGCTGCGGGCGCGACCCGCCGTTGGGCGTCATCTCCCGCTCGGACAGCGAGAGGCCGAGCGTGTGCGCCCGCGTGCTTCGTGCCAATAAGGCGATCGTCATGAGCACGATTAGCGCAATGCCCAAACGGACGGCCGGCGCCCCGCCGGAGATCGCCCTCGGTACGATGAACTTCGGCAAGCGAACGAGCACGAAAGACAGCGAGCGCCTGGTGCGCATGGCCCTCGAGCGCGGGGTGCGCGTCTTCGATACCGCCAATTATTACAACGGCGGCGAGTCGGAGCGCATCCTCGGCCGCGCGCTGGGTCGCGACCGAGAGCGAGCGCTCGTCGCGACCAAGGTCGGGCTCGACCGAATCGCCGGTCGGCCCGAAGGACTGTCGCGCGGAGCATTGCTACGCGCCCTTCCCGCGTCGCTCGAACGGCTGGGGACCGATCACGTGGACCTTTACTACCTGCATGCGCCGGACCGGACGACCCCGCTCGAAGAAACGCTCGACGCCATGAACGACGTCGTCCGATCCGGACGGGCGCTCGGCTGGGGTGTCTCCAACTACGCGGCGTGGGAAATCCTGGAGATGAACGTGCAGGCCGACTCGCGGGGTTTCTCGCGCCCCATCGCGTCCCAGGTCCTTTACAACGCCCTCCATAGGCAGCTCGACGTTGAATATTTCGCCTTCGCGCGGCGCCATCCCATTCATACGACAGTTTACAATCCCCTCGCTGGAGGGCTTTTGACAGGCAATCACAGGCAGGGCGAAAGGCCCAGCAAAGGCTCGCGCTTCGACGAGAACGTCGTGTACCAGCGCCGCTACTGGACACCGACGATGTTCGAGCGGGTCGATCAGCTTCGAAACCTCGCGACGGAGGAGGGGTGGTCGCTGCTCGAGCTCGCGTACGCGTGGGTCGCGTCGCGCTCGGACGTGGACTCGATCCTCGTCGGCCCGGCAGACGTCGCGCAGCTCGAGCAAGCGTTCAACGCCATCTCCCGCGTCCTGCCGCCCGAGCTCGGCGCGCGCGTCGACGACCTCGCTCGCAAGTGGAGCGGCACGGACACCGCGTACGTCCGATGAGGCTGCACTCGGACGCAGAATCCGTAGACGTTGGCGCGAGCTTGCGGCACTTCGGCGCGCACGGATGGGCGCGGCTGGGTCGGGTGGCCAGCGACGACTGGCTGGAGCGCCTTCGTGCGAGGGCCGACGACATCATGCTCGGGCGCGTGGTCCACGACGGCCTCTTCTTCCAACTCGACGCGGAGAACGGGCGGTACGAGGACCTCGTCTTCGGACGCGGATGGGAGGGTCCGGACCTGCGCTACCGGAAAATCGAGAAGCTCGAACGCGACCCGCTCTTTCGGGCATGGCTCGAAAACGAGCTCTTTCATCGTGTCGTTCGGGAGTTCGTGGGCGACGCCGTTGCCCTCTACCGGGCGACCCTCTTCGGAAAGAGCGCCGCGGGGGGGACGAATCTTCCGTGGCACCAGGACGGCGGCAGCTTCTGGGGTCTCGACCGCGACCCAGAGCTTCAAATCTGGACGGCGCTCGACGACGCGCCCGCCGAATCCGGCTGCGTCGAAGTGCTCGACGGGAGCCACCTGGCGGGTCTCGCCACACCGCTCGGAGGCACCGTGCCGCGAGACCTCGTCCTGCGCGCTCGGGCGGACGAGCGCAAGACTGCCCTCCCGGCGCAGGCCGGCGAGGTGCTCCTCCTCCACAACCACCTCTGGCACCGCTCCGGAACGAACACCACGGGGCGCCCGCGGCGGGGGTTTACCGTGTCCTACATGCCAGCCTCGACGCGCTGCATGCGTCGAAAACGGCCACCAAGGACCTTTGTCCGCGTGTTCGAGCGTGTCCTGGAGTAGAGCAATCGCACGATGAAGTCCCGGACGAAGTCGATTGCCATCCTCCGGGCCGAGGCCGACGCCGCCGGCGAAGGCACGCTGCGCAAGACGTTGACGGCGCTGAACCTGACGACCCTCGGGATCGGCGGCATCATCGGCGCGGGGATCTTCGTCCTGACGGGTCTCGCGGCGGCGCGATTCGCCGGGCCTGCGGTGCCAATTTCTTTCCTTCTGACCGGCGTCGCCTGCTCGTTCGCGGCCCTTTGTTACGCGGAGATGGCATCTGCCGTGCCCGTCGCCGGCAGCGCGTACACCTATGCATACGCGACGATGGGCGAGCTGATGGCGTGGATCATCGGCTGGGACCTCGTCCTCGAGTACGCGATGGGCGCGAGCACCGTCGGCGTGGGCTGGAGCGGCTACCTGGTGGAGTTGCTCAAGGACATGGGGGTGGGCCTGCCGGTCACGCTCACGAGCGCGCCGTACCGCTGGTGCGAGGCAGCGGACGTCGTCAAGGACGCCGTGCTCTGTCCTACTGCGGGACTGCATCTGACGGGCTCGATCGCGAACCTGCCCGCCATCGCCGTCGTACTTCTCATGACCGTCGTGCTCATCGTGGGCATTCACGAATCCGCGATGGTCAACAACGTGATCGTCCTCCTCAAGGTCGGAATCATTTTGCTGTTTCTGGTCGCCGGAGTGAGGTTCGTCCGCGCGGAAAACTGGGCGCCCTTCATCCCGCCCAACACCGGCGAGTTCGGCCACTATGGGTGGTCGGGCGTTCTGCGAGGCGCCGGGCTCATCTTCTTTGCATACATCGGCTTCGACGCGGTGAGCACGGCGGCGCAGGAAGCAAAGAATCCGCAGCGCGACATGCCGATAGGAATCATCGGTTCGCTCGTGCTCTGCACCGTCCTCTACATGCTGGTGTCGGGCGTCATCACGGGGCTCGTGCCTTATACCCAGCTCGACGTTCCCCACCCGGTCGGATACGCAGTCGAGCACGTTCCAGGCCTTCACTGGATGGCGTGGATGGTCAATCTGGGCGCGGTCCTTGGCCTCGCATCGGTCGTGCTCGTCTTGCTCCTCGGCCAGTCACGCGTCTTTTTTTCGATGTCGCGCGACGGCCTCCTCCCCGCGTGGGTCGCACGCGTCCATCCGAGGTTTCGTACGCCGCACGTCACGCAGATCCTGGTCGGCCTCTTCGCTGCGTTCTTCGCGGGGCTTTTTCCGATTGAGCTGCTCGGCGAGCTCGTGAACATCGGGACCCTGCTCGCCTTCGTCCTCGTCTGCATCGGCATCATCATCCTGCGAAAGACCCGCCCCGACCTGAAGCGTCCCTTCAGGACCCCGTTCGTGCCGCTGGTGCCGATCCTCGGTGCACTGATGTGCCTCGGACTGATGCTGACGCTGCCACCCGACACGTGGATTCGGCTCGCGGTCTGGATGAGCATCGGTCTCGCGATTTACGTGGGATACGGCCGCAAGCACTCCACCATCGCAACAGGCCAGGACGAGCGGCTCCTTGCGGGGAAAAGCGCCGGCGGACCCCCCGTTGTTGCAGAGTGACCGAGAACGGGTCATTCCTAGCTCCCCCCATTGCCCTCCGCCACACTCCGGGACCGCATCCGCCAGCGCTTGGCTGACGAGACCGGCCGAATCGCAAAGCAGGCGCCCTATACGGTCGCGCTGTGCTACCCGTCGCCTTACCACGTTGGAATGAGCTCGCTGGGCTACCAACGCATCTACCGGGCCATCATGGAGGCGCCCGGCCTCGCGTGCGAGCGCGCCTTTCTCGATGACGAGTGCGAGAGCGACGGCGCGGCGCTGCCCGAGCACCCGGTTACATACGAATCGTCCCGCCCGATCGACGACCTGCCCGTCCTCGCGTTCAGCGTGGCCTACGAGCTGGAGATCGCCGGGGTCGTGCGCATGCTCCAGGCGGCGCGGATCCCGGTGCGGCGGCGCGACCGCGACGGACGGCATCCGCTCGTGATCGCGGGCGGACCGCTGACGTTTTCGAATCCGCTGCCGCTCGCGGCATTGGTCGACGCGATCGTCGTCGGCGAGGCGGACACGCGCACGGTAGACGTGGTGCGTGCCGCCGCCGAAGGCCGCAGCCGAGCCGAGCAACTCGACGCGCTGGCCAAGATTCCTCATGTCTTCGTGCCGACGCACCACGCCGTGCTGCCGCCCGTCGGTGCGGAAGATGATGCAGTGCTCCCGGCCCACTCGGCCATATGCACGCCCCACACCGAGCTGTCTGGAATGTTTCTCATCGAGACCGGGCGGGGGTGCTCGCGCGGATGCACCTATTGCGTGATGCGTCGCTCGACGAACGGCGGCATGCGCGTCGTACCTGCCGAGGTCGTCCTCGAGACGATCCCGCGGGAAGCACGGCGCGTGGGCCTGGTCGGCGCCGCGGTCAGCGACCACCCGAAGATCGTCTCCATCGTAAACGCGCTCGCCGATCGCGGCTGCGACGTAGGGCTCTCCTCCCTGCGCCCAGATCGGCTGTCGGCGCACGAAGACTTCGTCGCCGCTCTCGCACGCGTCGGCTATCGCACTCTTACCACCGCGATGGACGGGACGAGCGAGCGCGTGCGCGAAACGCTCGACCGTCGCGCGCGGCCCAAGCACCTCGTGCGCTGCGCCGAGCTCGCGAAGAAGCACGGGATGGATAGGCTGAAGCTCTATCTGATGGTGGGAACACCCGGTGAGACCGAAGCGGACGTGGACGAATGCGTGGAGCTCACGGCGGAGCTCTCGCGCATTCTCCCCGTTGCGCTCGGCATCGCCCCGTTTTGCGCCAAACGCAACACTCCGCTCCAAGGCGCGCCTTTCGCAGGCATCGGTGTGGTGGACGCGCGGCTCGAGCGCCTGCGGCGTCGCTTGCGCGGGCGAGCGGACGTGAGGGCCACGAGCGCGCGCTGGGCTTGGGTCGAATACGTCCTCGCGCAAGGGGGAGAAGCGGAAGGGCTGGCGGTCATCGAGGCGGTCGCCGCGGGTGGCTCGTTCCGGGCCTACCAGCGTGCCCTCGCTCCCCTCGAGCGCTCACCGCATCGCGCGCTTTCCATCGCGCTGTGACCGCCGGCTGGGGTTGGCTGAAGACCAACACCCGCCCCCCGTCGCCGACATCGACGGACCGGGCTAGCACCGCGTGATGCACACGCTTCGCCCACCGAATCGCGGCCACGATGGCCTCGTCGTCGAGGAGCGCGTCGTTGCGCCCAGCGAGGCTGCCGGCGATCAGGGACGCGAACGTGCAGCCGGTCCCGTGGAGCGGCGGCAGAACGAGCCGACGTGCTCGGAGCTCGATCACCTCGTCGCCGATGGCGAGGACGTCGATGGCACTCGGACCTTCCATGTGCCCACCCTTGACGAGGACGGCACGCGCCCCGGTTCTCCGCAGGGCGCGGGCGGCGTCGTGCGCCTCACTCACCGTGCGCACGTCTTCGCCGAGCAACGCCTGCGCCTCCGCGACATTGGCGGTGACCAACGTCGCACGAGGTAAGAGGGCCTGCCCGAGCGCCGAGAGCGCGTCCACCGCGAGCAGGCGCGCGCGGCCACGCGTCGGCAGCATGGGCGTGTCGAGAACGACGGGTACGTCTCGATGGAGCCGGAGCAAGCCGGCGATCGCGCGTACATTCGCCGCAGTCCCGAGCGCACCGATCTTGATTGCTCGGACGCGCTGATGCCGGAGGACCTCCGAGGCCTGCGCGACCAGGTCCGAGGGGCCGAGCGCGCGCACGCGGACGAGACCCGC
>JALYHV010000175.1 GCA_030776205.1 Myxococcota bacterium
GGCGGATCGAGCGGTTCGTCGAGCGGCGACGCCGGCGGATCGAGCGGCAGCGGCACGGGGAGCGAGGGCGGCGCGGTGACCGGGAGCACCGCGATGGGCAACCCGGACGGCACGGGTTCCTTCACCAACGTCGCGACGGCGCTCTTCATCCCAGCGACCACGTCGCCGAACGCGATAAACGTCTATTTGTTCTCGAAGCCCGTTACGTGCCTCGACATCTCGAATCCCGCGTGGTTCGCCCCGACCTCGGCGCACCACATCGCTTCCGGCACGCAATACCTCGAGCTTGCACTCAGCGCAGGGACGTCAACGACGCCGATCACGCCGGGGACGTACACGCTCGGCGTGGCCGGCATGTCCGTGACCCCCGCGTATTCGGTGGCCCCTTCGGCTACGGACACGTTGGGCGTTTCGGTCAGCACTGCGACCGTCGCCAGTTACACTGCGATGACCAGCATCTCTGGTAGCTTCGATCTCCATTTCACGGGCGGCGGAACCCTCACCGGCACCTTCGCGACCTCGCTCTACTGTCCAAACGGCGTGGAGCCGTGAGAGTCGATTCCCTACGCTGATCCCAATCGCAGCGGGCGCGGACGATCGCCCTCACCGCCTTCGTTCGGCGCTCGCTCCGAGTCGGCAATCCCGCGCCAACTCAGTCCGACGCGGTTCCCTCCGGCTCTGGATGAGAAGTGCCCGACAGCCCCCATAGGTGCGCAACGTGAAATTGGCGAAAGAACATCGACTGCTGGCTTTTGGCGCCGCCCTCGCGGTCGGGGCCTGCTCCTCCTCTTCGTCCTCCACCCCTGCGGCGGCGAGCGATGCGAGCGCGCAGGCGCCCGACGCCTCGGGCGGAAAGCTGGATTCGCCCGCCACGCTGCGGCAGTTCGAGTCGGGCGCCGAGGCGATGAGTGAGGGGCCGAGAGGCGTGCTCCCGGGCCACGTCCCCGACTGGGCCGCGGCGCAGGCGGCATACGACGCCGATTTTGCGCTCTGGCAGACTGGTGTGCCGGACGCAGGGATACCGCCGCTCCGCCCGACGCTTGTCGCCGCCGGCGTGCCCACGGCGACGCTCACGGCGATCGACGCCGCCCTCGCCGCCTACAAGGTCGACCTCATGCAGCAGGACCAGCGCGCCGCCGAGAACGACGGCAACAAGATCACCAAAACCGTGCCCGACGCGTTCGATTACTTCACGTACAGCGCTCCGAGCGACACGCTCCGCCTCGACGGGACCTTCCGCCAGCTCCAGATAGACGCCGAGTATTCGGACTGGGCAGCGTGTGCCAACGATCTGCGCGACACGCAGGCGGTCTGGGCGAACCTGAAGAGCAAGGTTGCCGCGAAGGCGCCGAGCCGGCCCGACATCACGGGCTCCGCGACGGTGGTCGCCGACGTCGACGCTACCCTCCAGGCGGCGCAGGCCCTCATCGCCGACGACGGCGGCATGGCGACGGACGTCGCAAGCCTTGAAGTGCAGGCGCAGAAGGGCCTCGACGAGACAGACACCTGCGAGCAGGTCTTCAAATGATCATCGAACCCAGAGGGATGAAAATGCGCATTCGGTGGTTTGGAGTCGTTATCGCCCTGGCGCCGCTCGCGTGCAGCGACAGCGCGACCAGCCGTGCCGCAGACGGGGGGGCGACCGCGGAGGGCGGCTCAGGCGCCGATTCTTCGGCCGGTGGCCTCGTGCCTTGCACGGCAGGCGAAGCTGGGGCGGCCCACTTCGTCGTCGATCCAAAGGACGGGAAGTGCAAGCTGGACGGCACGACGACGAACGTCGGCGCCGCTTGCATGGCCAGCAATCCTACGGTCTGCGGCACCGACATGAACGCCACCTGTCTCGATCCCGCGATCGACGATTGGCCGGGCGGGTACTGCAACGTCGACCCGTGCTCCGCGCTCGATGGCCACCTCTGCCCGGTCGGCGGCAGCTGCGCTCAGATCAACGGCGAGAACGGGCAGTGCTTCAAAAACTGTTCGACCGACGCCGATTGCAGGATGAGCGAGGGCTACATTTGCCTCGACCTGACCGCCGATGATCATGGCGCGAGTGGTTGCGCCAGTGGAACATCCGCGTGCTGGATCTCCGGCGCGTCGCACAAGGTCTGCTCGCGGCCCAACCTGATTTGCCCGAGCGCGGCCAACAATTGCCCGGCGGCATTCCCGCATTGTGTCCTCGATAACGGAGCGGCGGCTTTCCCGCCGGCTGCTTCGGACGACGGCGGAACCGTGGATTCGGGCCCGCCCGAGGCCGGCGCATCGCCCGAGGCGTCCGTTTCCGGCGGGGATGCAGGCGACGGGGCCGCCGTCAGCCCGCCCAATCCTCACTGCGTCAAATGACCTGACCGGCGATCGCATCTTTTACCAGAGCAACGGCTCGATACACGGCCCCGGCCATATGGCGGCGCCTCCAGCTCGTACACGATCCACGTGGCGAGCTCGCCTTCCATCATGGGGCCGTAATGAGTGGGTGTCCCGGCGTGGCAGGGTCGGTGGCGCTCGCCAAGCCTGTCGTGTTGTCGAGACGGGTCACGTAGATCGTCTCGACGCTGGCGGGCTTGCTGTGGCCGCTCCCCCATCAACCCCCGAGATTCCCCGAGGCATCGAGAACGGGGGCGGGGCGGGATCGATGGCGCAGTACGTCGTGTTGGGGTTGGAGACGACCACGCCTCTGTCTGTCAGCTTGTAGCTCGGCAATTGCGGATGAGCGTCGGCGTCGTCACGAGACCGAGCGCGCGCATGCGTTGTTGGAGTTCGCTATCGAATAGTAAATGTAATACTGATTGTTGAGGGAGATGACATCGGGCGCCCATACCCCCTGGTTGTTGGGAACCAGCGTCGTCGCCGCTTGCGGAATGCCGGAGGGAAAAAGCCCTGGGCCGTCCGCCCAGACGATGCCGGCCGCCGACGACTTGCTGCCTCCGCCCGTCGAGAAGACATAGAACTTTCGGTCGGACTCGATCATCCGGGAGGGGTCGTGCGTGCCGTTCATGCCGCTCGTCGCGGCGTGGGCAGGGGACACGAGGAGCGAGAAGCCAAGCGCTGCGGCGAGGCCCCCCAC
>JALYHV010000176.1 GCA_030776205.1 Myxococcota bacterium
GTCGCGGATCGAGGCAGCTGCGTCGTCTAGCGTCTGCTTGCGCGCGGCGATGGTGCCGCGTCGCCAGACGACAGAGAACGAATCCCCCTCGGCGACGGGCGTGGGTACGAGCTCGCCGTCACGCACCGCTTGCGCGGCCTGGACGATGCCGGGGGCCACGCGGAAGCCAGGCTCGTTCGAGACTCCGTCGGCGGTGACGAAGCCCAGGTTGCCCGCCCTGAGGTATGTGGCCTTGTCGAGGCTGTGAGCGCGCGCAAGCTCGGTGAACGCGGCCGGCGTCGCGCTTCGTTTCGCTTCGTCCAGCACCGAGGCGGCTTCTTCGCGTGTTTTGCAGAGAATGCGCCAGAGCTGGTACCGCTCGGGGACGTCGTAGCGCGCGCGGTGCTCGTCGTAGAAGCGACGCACCTCCTCGTCTGCGATGGCGGCGGCAGGTCCGATTCGCGTTCGTATCGCGCGAACGCTCGCATCGGACCGAGCGCGCTCGATCGCGAACGCGGTGGATGCCTGCTGCTCGAGCTTGCGGCCAGTCGCTGCGAGGGCGAGGAGCTCTTCCTTCACGAGGACGTCGTCGAGGAACCGGCGGTGAGCTTCGTACGCAGATCGCCCGAAAGCGGCGCGCTGGAACGGAGCGAGAGCGGCGAACCGATCCTCGAAGTCTCGAACGCGAACTACCGCAGGACCGACGCGAGCGACGATCCGCTCGCGTCGATCTGCCGCGGCGGCGTCGTCCGCGCGCGCGTCGTCGCGGCACAGGAAAGCGGCACCAACGGTGAGGGCGAGCGCCAGAGCGCGCAGTCCCCTGAGGCGACACATCGAAACGGGAGACCCGCGACCGACCGCGATCGTGTGATCCATCACGCGGCGCGTTTGCGCACGTGTGCCTTGCGGAGGCGCTCGCCGGTGAGCACCCCCGCGCTGCGCAGCACGTCGTCGCTGACTCCGACGAAACGGTAACATTCCGCCCGGAATCCGTAGGCCTTGTGGAGGCGTGTTACGACCGCCACGACCGCGTCCAGCGGCAACGCGCTCTTGCGCACCTTGGCGACCTTGCGTATCGAGCCGAGCGGCTCGCCCAAGTGCATGAGCTCGTTGACGCGTTGAAGCACATCGAGCGGCTTGAGCTCCCGCGAGCCGCGCGTCTTGCCAGCCTCGAGCTCGCTCAGCAAGCGCTGTCGCCGCTTCTCGGTGCGACCATCGCGGTTGTGCGTGCCATGGCGGCGGCCGCCCAGGATCTCATTGAACAGACGCGCTACCCGGCGCTTTTCAATGGCCTCCGGGCTGCCGCGACGGTTCTGCGGCCCGGACACGTCTCGGCTGGGCTTTGCCATGCGAACGTTCTCGAAGAAGCGCTGGAGCGGCGCACGATAGCGGCCGTCTTCGACAGTGTCAATTTGGGTTTGATTCGATATTTGGATGGCCATCTTCAACGCGCGACATGCATGGACGCACGCCCGAACCGCGCCACCGCCGAGGAGCCATCTGCTCCGCCTCGGCGGCAAAGTGCTGGCCCGTCGTGCGGATAGAAACAACCGAACGAGCAGACCGTCTGCAGCCAAGTTGTTCATTGATTCAGCCCGATGCGAATAGGAGCTTGATGGCCCCACGTGTTTTCTGCTCCTATGCCTTGCGTGGCGCTCGCCGTGGTCACCGGTGCGGGAAGCGGCATCGGTCGCGCCACGGCGCTCGCGCTGGCGCGACGTGGGCTCGACCTGGCGCTCGTCGGGAGAAACGAAGAGGCGCTCCGCGCTACCCGGTCCGAGGCGCTGCGAACCGGCGTGCAGGCGTTCGTCGCAAGCGCCGACGTGTGCTCGAGCGCCGACGTGCAGCGCGCCGCCACCGCGATCCTGAGAGGTCCCGGGACACCCGCCGTCGTCGTGAACAACGCGGGCATTGCAGGGCGAAAGGCGTCCGTGGAGGAGACCAGCGAAGCGGAGTGGGACACCGTTCTGGGCACCAATCTGAAGGGGACGTTCCTCGTCACCCGCGCCTTTCTTCCGAGCATGCGGGGGCTCGGGAGGGGGCGGATCATCACCATTGCGAGCATCTCGGCAACGCTCGGAACCGCGGGCTTGGCCCCATACTGCGCGTCAAAATGGGGAGTCGTCGGCTTTTCGAAGGCACTGGCCGAGGAGCTACGCGGCTCCGGGTTACAGGCCATCGCGGTCCTACCTGCCACGGTCGACACTGCGATGGCGAAGGTCGGGGGATTCGCTCCGCAAATGTCGCCCGACGATGTGGCGCGAGTCGTCGAGTTCGTGTGCCTCGACGCGCCCGCAGCCATGAACGGAAGCGCCGTGGAGTGCTTCGGCCCTTAGGAGGTCCGTGCTCACACGTCGGGAGCGTCGTGGGCCTCCGGCGCGATGCCGAGCCCACGAACAATCGCGCCGTGCAGCGCGTAAATGGCCGGCGTCATGGCGACGGCGACGACGAATTTGATGAAGTACTCGCGGCCAATTTTCGCCCCGATGAAGTGCCACGCCCACCGGGCCGTGACACGGCCGAAAATCACGTTGATGGTCACCGTGTCTACGGCTTGGCTGAAAATGGTGGACCCCGTGGATCGCAGCCACAGGTGCCGCGATCGAGTGAACGCTTTCCACCAATGAAAGACGTAGATGTCGAGAAACTGCCCGACCAGGTACGCCGCCATGGATGCCACGAAGAGTTGCGCGCTCCCGCCGAATACCTTCGCGTATTCTGCCTGCGTGAAATACGTTGAGTCGTCAGCCGGTATCAACGTCGTAATCTGCAAGAGCGCCCAAGCAAGCAATGCCATCGAAAAGCCGAGGAGTGTCAGGAAACGCGCTCCGCGGCGCCCGTAGAAATCGTTGACGATGTCCGTCAGAAGGAAGGTGACCGGGAATGGAATGATCCCGACGGAGATCGGGCCGAGCGCAGTGCGCATGACCTTGCCGCCGGTGATGTCGCCGAGCAATAAGCAGGCGACGAAGATGGCGCACAGATAGACGAAAAGCTTTTGGGAGGCGGTGAAGCGTGCAAAACCGGCGACACTGTTCTGCGGCGCGCCTTCGCCGGTTATCGTGGTGGCCATTGGGTTGCAGCATCGTCCAAACGCCGGCCAGCGGACAGCTCCCATTGCGTCGCGGTGCTCGCGCGCGGCGCAGACGCGGGGGAGAGTAGGCGCGCCCGCGCGTCGACACTATCGCTGAGCGCGCCCCTCCAACGGCCGTTGTGCCGCTAGCCGGAGCTCGATTTCATGCACGCGACGAGACCGTCGGTCGTGTGCGACGCCATGCCGCAGCGGTACCTGTTGGGCGTGAGGCTGTCCGAGCACGATTGCTCGAACCGCTCGAACGTGCCGCGCTTCGCGAGCTCCTCCGCCCATCCGTCACGAAAGGCGACCCGCTCACGTGCCGTCAAGGTCAGTCGTTCATTCGCAACGTACTCGCTCGCATAAAGGTCGACGATGTGGTCGCGTAGATCGAGACACGCGAGGAGCTTTTGCTCCTCGTTCGCGAACGCCGGCGGGCGACGGGCCCATTGTGCTTCCTGGCGTTCCTTGCCGGCACAGCCCAAAAGGACGACGACTGAGACGAGACCCGCTAAACCGTCGCGAATTCGAACGCGGTACACCTTGAATCAGTCTGCACCGCGAAAGCACGACTCGCCACAAACTGCTCATTGGCTCGCCTAGCGCACCCTGGTCGAGCGGGACCGCTACACAGACCGGATGCGCCGGCGCCGGCGCCCGCGAAAGTCGGTTGGCGCAGCGGCTGGACGCGAGCTCGTCAGCCGTCATTTTCCTGAGTTGCGCTCGATGGCGATGTAACGCGTCTGGTCACCCCGTTTGATCCGCAATAGCAGCGGCTTGTCGGGCTTCGCGGCGGCGACCTTGGTGGACAGATCGCTCGCGCTGGCCAACGGCTGGTGGTTGACCTCGAGAATGACGTCGCCAGGGTGCAGCTTGCCAGTGGCGGCGCTGCTCGGCGCGACGCTCTGCACGACGACCTTGCCGTCCTGATCGGCCACGCCGACCCCCAGCGCTCCCGGAGCCACGGGCGCGTTGCCCGACCGACCCTGCTGCTGGCCGGTCGCCTCGGACTGCGCCTGCTCCTCCAGTGCAGCGAGCGGCACGTCGACATCGCGCGAGTGCCGGTCTCGCTCCACGGTCACCTTCACGTGAGAACCAGGCTTGTGCGGAGCTACCATCCGCGGCAGATCCTCGGAGTGAGGGACGTCCTGCCCGTCGACGGCAACGATCACGTCGCCCGAGCGGATGCCCGCACGCTCCGCGGGACTGCCCGGCTCGACTTGCTCCACGAGCGCGCCATGGGCATGGTCTAGACCAAGAGCCTTCGCGAGGTCGTCATCCATTCCTTGGATGAGAACGCCCAGGCGGCCGCGGGAAACGTGGCCCGTGGCGATGAGCTGCGGAAGAATTCCCTTGGTGGCGTCGATTGGGATGGCGAATCCAATGCCTTTTCCCTGCGGGTTTATGGCCGTGTTGATTCCGACCACCTCGCCCCGCAGGTTGAAGAGCGGGCCTCCGCTGTTGCCGGGATTGATGCTGGCGTCGGTCTGGATGAAATCGTCGTACGGACCGGCGCCGATCGTCCTTCCCTTGGCGCTGACGATGCCCATGGTGACCGTGTTGCCCAGCCCGAAGGGGTTGCCGATGGCCACGACGTACTCGCCAACGCGGAGCGCTTCGCTAGAACCGAGCGCCGCGAGGGGGAGATCGCGGGGCGAGCCCTCGAGCTGCAGGACCGCTACGTCGAGGCGATCGTCTTTGCCGACGACCTTCGCGCGGAACTCGCGGTCATCGGCCAAACGCACCTTGACCGTGTCTGCGTCTTCTACGACGTGGGCGTTCGTCACCACGTGTCCCCCCGAGTCGATCAGGAACCCGGAACCGAGCGCCTGTTGTCTCATGACGTCATCACCGCCTTGGCCACCACGAGGACCGTGGGGGCGGCGCATCGTCCCGTTGGGCAGCTGATTGCCGCCGCCGAACGGAAAGAGTCCCTCGAAACCGGGAAACCCGAAGTCTGCGTGCGGCACCTTGACCTCTTGCACGGTCGTGATGTTCACGACCGAGGGCTTCACTTTGGCGACGAGGGTGGCCACGTCGGGCGTGCCCGCGAGCACCGGCGGGGAGGCAAAGGGCGCCGGTACCTGGGTGGTCGTCTCCGCCTGAGGGTTCGCGGTCTGGGGGTTGGCGGCTGAAGCCGAGTGCTGGCAGCCATTGCCGAATGCGATGGCCACCGCCGAGAGTGTGAGCAGCTTTCTCGAGATCATGTCGATCGGTGGAACAAGCCAAGCGGCAAAGGATTCCCGACGGCGTTCGGCGGAGGCCGCTTCAGTTGTCGTCCGTTGCATAGACGACCTTGCCCAGTGTGGCCTCTTGATCGGCGGCCGCCTGCCGCTCGGCCTCTACCGCGGCGGCCTCCGTTTCGAGATCCACGAAGCGCCACCGTGTCTGACCGCCCGGATCGATGGCCACGTCCCCCCCAAGGGCCACCAGCTCACGTCCCAACCGCTTGGGATCGG
>JALYHV010000177.1 GCA_030776205.1 Myxococcota bacterium
CAGGCACGCATCTCATTGAGATAGACGTCGGCCGAACCGAGCCAGGCGCGCATCTCATTGAGATAGGCGTCGGCCGAACCGAGCCAGGCACGCATCTCATTGAGATAGGCGTCGGCCGAACCGAGCCCGGCGCGCATCTCTTCGAGATAGACGTCGATCACGTTGGGCCACGCGCATATCTCGTCAAGCTAGGCGTCGATGGCAGCGGCTCACGGGCGTGGCTCGGCGAGTGAATGCCTTCGCCGGGTGAGCGGCCGACAAACCTGACAGCACCCTGTCAGGGGCGGGAAGTACACCCCTTTCCAACGGACGGACGGCGACGTGCCGACCGCGCCGCAAGAGGGAAAGGCGCCATGAAAAACGCACTGAATTGGTTCGAAATCCCGGTCGGCGATATCGACCGCGCGGTGGACTGCTACGAAACGTTGCTGGGCGCAAAGCTCCGCAGAGAAGTCTTCGGCACGCTGCCGTACGGCGTCTTTCCCTTCGGGCCGCCTGGCATTGGTGGCGCGCTCGTTCAGGATCCGCGGCGGCCCAGCCGGAGTGGAACGCTGGTGTACTTGAACGCGGACGGTCAGCTCGACGCCATCCTGGCCCGTATCGAGCAAGCGCGCGCAAGCATCGTTTTACCGAAGACGTTTATTGGAAAAGAAGGCTTCATCGCCATCGTCGCGGACAGCGAAGGCAACCACGTGGGCCTCAACAGCAGCACATGACGGGCTGCGAACGCCGGTCGCTGCCAAACGCGTAAGAACCAGAGCCCCACAGAGTGAGAAGAGCCGCGTCTGGCCCCCTCGCGGTCTGCGGCCGAGAGGGGGCATGATTTTTTTCGGCGGAGAGCGAGGGATTCGAACCCTCGGTACCCTTGCAGGTACACCTGATTTCGAATCAGGCTCCTTCGGCCACTCGGACAGCTCTCCGCCGCGCAAGCTGCAGGGATTGCACTGCAAAGTCAAGCGGGCGTGCTATGAGAGCGCCCCCGCGTGCCAGAGGTCGAGGGCGCGAGGAGAGATGACCGAGTGGCCGAAGGTGCATGATTGGAAATCATGTGTACCTGCAAGGGTACCGAGGGTTCGAATCCCTCTCTCTCCGCTGAGTTAGCCGACGCGGCCACCACGGCGCTGCAAGCCTCCGGGCGCAATCCATGGGGGCAATCGCCGCTCGGGGATAGCCTCGTCCAGCGGCGCGAGGGGGCCCATCCCGAGCTCGGCCCACGTTCGCGCGGCGCGCCTATAGCGGTTGATCATCACGCTGGAACGGTGCCCGGTGCGGTCGGCGACCCACGTCTCCGTCTTGCCGTTGGCCAGGCTGACGGTGACGAACGTGGCGCGGAGGTCGTGGACCCGAATCGGCCGGCGCACATCGCTGCGCTCGAAGAGCGGGGGGCGGGTGACGCCAGATGCCCGCAGGTCTTCCCGTAGCTGGTCTGCAAGGTGGAGCGTGTACAGCGGCGCGCCATCCACGGGATCGACGAAGACGTGGTCGTCGACCTTCGCGTCCTTGCAGTAGCCCTCCTTCCACATCTTCAGGGCCCGGGCGATCCCCGGGTCGAGCGCCCAGCTGCGTGTCTTATTCTCGTCGAGCATGACGTGCCCGCGCTCGAGATCGAGGTCGCGCCAGCGCAAGCCGCCCAGCTCGTCGCGTCGCATGCCCTCGCGCGCGAGCACGCCGAAGAAGAGCCGTCGGACAAGCGGCACGCCGGGCGGCTGGTCCTCGCGCTCCGGCGTCGACTCCACACTGGCGAGCAGCGCTCGATCCTCGTCCGGGTAGAGGTACGTGAACGCCTTGGACTGCTTCACCTTCGGGAGCCAGCCGCGAGGAATGGGATTCTCCTTCAGGTACCGGGCGGGGTAGACGGCAAGTGCTAGTACGCGGCGGATGACCTGCGCGATCTGGCGGCGTGTCGCCGACGACTTCGTCTCCGGCACGTGCGCCATGACCAGGTCCGCGTCGTCGAGCGAGAACTCGCTCACGCGCACGTCGTTCACGTGCGGGTTGATGTAGATGCGGAGGTAGCGGGCGTCCGCGGTCGAGTCCTTCGCGAGCACATGATCGGGGAACCGCTTGCGCAGGTTGCCCGAAGTCCACTCCTTCGCGAAGTCGGCGAACGTCGGTGCCTCCTGCAGCACCTCGGCTTCGCCCGAGCAGAGCACATCGACCGCCGTGACCACGGTGGACCATGGTCGTCCCGGGCGGGACCTTCGCCTCCCCGCTGATGAGCTTCTCGATCTTGTCCGCGTGGCCCGCGCGACGCAGCCTTGAGGCCATCCGCGCAAGCTCGGTCTTGCGCTCTTCGGCTTGCTCCTCGCTCAGGCAGGTGACCAGCGGAAAGTCGCGGCGCTTGCGCCCCAGCACCGTGATGCGCGCTGCGAAGCCGTCCGCCAATCGCCTCAGTTCACCAGTAGCTTCACGCGGCATGGACTCCTCCGGTATCGCAGCGATCCTTGAAGCTCGCAACGCACCGGGGGTTCATCGACCCGTCCGCCGATGCATGCCCACGCTCGCCAAGAGGGCGTCGACCGTGGC
>JALYHV010000178.1 GCA_030776205.1 Myxococcota bacterium
GGGCACGCCGAAGCCGAGCTCCACCCGAATCGCCCGCTGAGACTCGCCGAAACAGGCCCCCCCTTTTTTCGAAGCCGTCACTGACGTGACCGCCACGTCGGCTTCTGGCATTCTTGTTCCACGTGTCCAAAGGCAGGCTTACGCGCCAGGAGCTCGGCTGGTTGCTGACGCAGGAGGCGCAGGGCGCTGCCGAGCGCCTGCGAACGGGCGTGTCGGCGCTGACCGTCGCCCCGCGGCCGGGACTCGACACGAGCGGCGTGGACGCGACGCTCTCGGTGCTCGACGACACGATGAAGATGCTCTCGAGCCTTCACGCGCACCCGGTGAGCGCGCATGGCCGGCGGGGTCGCATCGATCTCGCGGCGCTCGTGTGGGAGGTAGCGCCCGAAGCGCGCGTCTCGATCGAGCCCGGCAGCGGGACGGAGGTATTCGGCGAAGAGGCGGAGCTGCGCCGAATGTTGCACGTCATGCTCGGTCACGGAAGCGGGAGCGGCAGGGCCGTGATCATCCGCCGTCGAGGTGACGAAGTCATCTTCGGAGTGACCCTCGGTCCCGACACGTCCGCCACTGCCGAGACGGAGCACGCCTGGCTCGCGCGCATGGCGATGCGCTACGGCGGCCGCTTCGAGCTCGAAGGCAGCATGGAGATCCTCGCGCTGCCCGCGGACGGAACCGAGGCCCGCGACGATCTGGCCAAGCTTCACCAGGAGCTCGACGAAGCGCGCAAGCAAGGCGAAGCCTACGCGCGCGAGCTTGCCGCGGCGTGGGCGAGCGGCGAGGAACCTCCTCCGCGGTCGACGTATCCGCCCCCCGCCACGCCCGAAACCGATCGCCACGCCACGATCGCCCGCTTTGCCGGAGGGGTGGCGGCTTCGCTGCGGGCCATGCTGTTCCCGGTCGGACGTGAGCTCTCCGAACTACGCGCGTCGCTCTCCTCCCGGAAAAGCTCGCCCGATCTGGAGCTCGGGCCGCGCACGGACCTCGAGGAACGCCTCGAGCGAATCCGCCGCAACCTGTTGACCGTGCAAGATCTCGCAGCAGAGCTGTCGGCCGTTGGTGAGAGCGATCCCAACGAGACGCGTCGCGAGGTCGATCTGCTCGAGACCGTGCGCGGCGAGCTCAAGGCCTTCGAGCCGCGTGCAGCTCGAGCAGGCGTCGAGTTGCGTTTTCGCTCCGATGTCGGAGGTGACGGCGCGCCGGCGACGGCCCTGGTGGCCCCCCACGTCGTCGCCACGATCGTGCGTGAGTTGATCGCGCACGCCGTCGGGGCGACGCAGCGCGGTTCGGCGGTGATGGTAACGGTGCTCGGGCCGGGTGCGTCCTCCGAGTCCGCCGACGCGGGCGAGGCGCACGGCGCACGTGTCATCGTGGATGACGGCGGGACGATTGTGCCGGCATCGGCGCGTCGCGTGCTGCTCGCGCTCGAGGTGGAGCCCGGCACGTTTGGTCGGCCGAGCAGCGTGGGGCTCTTCCTCGCAGCGGAGATGGCCTCGGCCCAGGACGCGCTGCTCGAGCTGGGTGACGCGCCCCTCGAAGCCGGCGGCGGCGGTGGGCTGCGCGTCAGTGTCACATTCGCTCGCTGAAAGACCGTCTCCGGAGTATGGCTTGCCGGCTCTGGAGGCGCGATGCGGATTCTAGTCATCGAAGACGCGCCATCGATCAGGCAGATGATAGGAACCCTGTTCGCTGCACGCGGTCACGACGTCGATGCCGTGCCCACGGGGGCGAAGGGAATCGACCGCGCGCTCGTGCAATGTCCCGATGTGGTGCTCCTGGATTTGCACTTGCCGGGAGCATTCGACGGATTCGACGTTTGTCGCAAGCTTCGGAGCGCGCCGGCAACGAGCGCTGTCCCCATCGTCGTCATCAGCGCGATGACGGACGATGCGAGCAAGCAGCGAGCCGCGGACGCTGGAGCGACCGCCTACTATACGAAGCCGTTCAGCCCGACGGCGCTACTCAAGGAGATCGAGTCGCTGCGTCCCCGTTGATCGGGTGAGCGGCCGCTCGACGTGACGAGGCGTTTCCGCCCCGTTCCCCGGGACGACGCTATTGGAAGCGGATGCGCGCGACGCGGCTCGCCTCGGGCGTGCTCCCGGGCGAGCCCGCCCCGTCCTCCAAGACGAAGTCGCCCGTCGTGACATGCAGACGGCTTCGCGCCGTCGCTCCCGCGATGAGAACGTCGATGTCGCGCTCGCACGAGAGCTGCTCGATGCGCGCGTCCGGACCGGCGCCCACGACCATCCAGACCTCTGCGCCGGGCGGAGACGTGGCGACGTGGACCGTGCCGGCGGGGCCTTCGCCTCCCACCGCGCTGCCGGGCTCTGCGGGCGGCCACGGACCGGCGGATCCGAGGGG
>JALYHV010000179.1 GCA_030776205.1 Myxococcota bacterium
AGGCCTTTGCCCGCAGCACGGCCGAGGGTCGCTTCGACGCCGCCTTCCTCGCCGCCCTCGCCCTCGAGGAGCTCGGCGCGCTGGACACGGACCAGCGGGCGCTGCTCCTCCAGTTTCGTTCGGTCGCGCCCGTGCGGGCACGGGACACGCTCGACGCGGCGGCCTGGGATCTCTTGCGCGTTCCCGCCGCGAACCACGCTCTCGCCGGTCTCCTCCGCGTCGTGGCGCGTTCGGCGATGGCCGCGAGGCTCGACCAGCTCGTCGACCGGCGGCGGCTCGTCCAGCTCGACCCCGCGGGTCGGCTCGACCAGGCGAGCACGGCCTCCGTCGTTCGAAGCTTTCAGTGGTCGGCCCGGGTGCTAGGAACGGTTTGCCCGGCGCTCTACGTGGTGCCCGAGGTCCCAGGCGAGATCGCCGCGGTGCGTGGCCAGGAGCCCACGACGGCGGTGGGGCCCTCGGTCGTGAGCGGGCGTTCGGCGAAGGATCTCGCGTTCCTCGCCGGGCGGCACCTCACGTACTACCTGCCGGAGCACCACGTCGTCGTCTACTACCCGACGGAAGACGACCTTTCGCAGCTCGTTCTGGCTGCTGCGCAGCTCGCGGGGCGTGTCCCGGAGGCGGTGGCCGGCTCGCGGGACGTCGCGGCTTTGTGCGCCCGGCTGCGCCATGCGCTCGGCGAGAGGGAGCACGCCGCGCTCGCGGAGGCGGTCAGCCAGCTGCCCGTCGGGAGCGAGACCGTCGACCTCACGGACTGGGCGCGTGGCGTGGAGCTGACTGCCGGGCGCGCGGGACTGTTCTTGTGCGGAGACCTCGCCGCGGCGATCGCCGTCCTTCGCAGCGAGTCGCGATCCCTCGCGGGCCTCACGTTCGAAGAGAAGCGTGCGGACCTCATCGCCTTCTGCGCGTCGCCTGCGCACGCGGCGTTGCGGGAGCGCTTCGCCGTGACCGAGGCGCAGGGCGGGCCGTCGTCCGAGCCGCCCCGCTCCACCGACCGGCCGGGCATGCCGCCCGAGTGGCACGCGAGCGGCGCTCAACATCCCGCCGGCACTCGCCGTCCAGACGTTTCATGACCTCGGGTTGGTAGGGCTCCCCGCCGGAGCCCCGCCCATAGCGCCCCATCTTCGAAAGACCGAGACTCTCACGCAAGGTAATCGGCCGGCGCGGTCGCGTCCGCGCCTCGCGGGACGCCCACCCGATTCAGAATGGCGCTCACGCCGAGTGTCACCGCAAAATTGGCGAGAACGGCCCAAACCGCGGCGTACACCGGGACCGCCATTCCGCCGATGTGCAGCGGGTAGACGGTGTTCTTGAATGCGAGCTCGTTGACCATCCATGTGCCGAGCGCCATTCCTACCGCCCAGCCGGCGAGGAGCCCGTACCTGTGGAGCCAGCGGGTGTAGAGCCCGACGACTATCGCGGGGAAGGTCTGCATGATCCAGACGCCGCCGAGGAGCTGCAGCTGGATGGCGTACTTCTGCGGCCCGAGCACGATGAACGCGAGCGCTCCGAATTTCACGAGGAGCGAGATGACCTTCGCGACGGTCGACTCCTCCTTGCCGGTGCAATCGGGACGGAAGAACTCGCGATAGACGTTGCGCGTGAAGAGGTTACCCGCCGCGATGGACATGATCGCTGCCGGAACGAGCGCCCCTATCGCTATCGCGGCAAAGGCGAACCCGGCAAACCATGGCGGGAATGCATCGAGGAAGAGCGCCGGGATCGCATAGTTCGCCCCATACTGTTTGAAGCCGTCCGCGTACGCAGGGTTCTTGTCCACCTTTGCGCCGACGGCCATGTACCCGAGGAGCGCGATGAGCCCGAGGAGGAACGAGTAGGCCGGAAGCATCGCGGCATTGCGTTGAATGACGCCCCGGCCGCTCGAGCTGAGGATACCCGTGACGGAGTGCGGATAAAGAAAGAGCGCCAGCGCCGACCCGAGGGCGAGCGTCGCGTACGCGCTGTACTGGCCCAGCGTGCCGTGCTGGGGTTGCGCGAGGAGGAGCTTTTGGCGCGGCACCGCATCGAAAACGGCGCCGTATCCCCCCAGCTTCATCGGCACGACGACGATGGCAGCGAGCACGGTGATGTAGATGATCGCGTCCTTGACCACCGCGATCAGCGCCGGGGCGCGGAGGCCACTCTGGTACGTGTATGCCGCAAGAATCACGAAAGCGACGACGAGCGGCATGTCGGCCAACCAGCCGGTCCCCTGCACTCCCATCGCGCCGAGGACGACCTGGATGCCCACGAGCTGGAGCGCGATATAGGGCATCGTCGCGAGGATGCCGGTGGCTGCGATCGCGAGTGCGAGGGCGCTGCTGCCGTAACGGGCGCGCACGAAGTCCGCCACGGTGATGTACCCGTGTTTGTGCGAGACGCTCCAGAGGCGCGGCATCACGACGAACACGAACGGATAAATGAGCACCGTGTAAGGCACCGCGAAGAACCCGATCGCCCCCGCCCCGAAGACGAGCGCCGGAACGGCGATGAACGTGTACGCCGTGTAAAGGTCGCCTCCGAGCAAGAACCAGGTCACGACGGTGCCGAAGCGCCTGCCGCCGAGCCCCCATTCGTGAAGCTGGTCGAGGTCCGCCCGCCGCCACCGCGCGGCGACGAACCCGAGCACGGTCACGAGCACGAAGAGCACTACGAATACTGTGAGGGCCACTCCGTTGATCCCGTTCATGGCTCGCCCCGCCGCGTGACGAGGTAGACGATGGCGGTCAGCAGGGAGCTGATGCCGATCCAAAGAAACTGGTACCAGTAGAAGAAGGGGATCCCGCCGAGCTCCGGCCCGAGCGAGTTGTAGAAAGGCACCCACAGCATCCCGACGAAGGGGGCCGCGAGGAGCAAGTACCAGCACCATGCGCGTTGCGATCGGTCTTTGGCCATGGCTCTCGAGACGACGCTTCCGGGGCTTGGAGCGGGGGGGGCAAACGGGCAAACGAGGCAAAGGGGGCAGAATCCCCCGCCGGATCCCGGCGAGTGTAGAGCAACTCGACTGCGGATGGTGACACGCCGATTCGGCTGTACTAGCTTCGCGCGCCCGTCATGGCCCAATCACGCACGAGTAGCCGGAGTGTCGAGGCGCGCACGGCACGCATCGGCAGCGGCGCGCGGGTGCGAGGTCGCATCCACGGCGAGGGCGATCTCGTCGTAGAAGGCCAGGTGGAAGGCGATCTGGTCATCCGGGGCAATCTCACGATTGCCCAGGGCGCCAGCGTAACCGGCGAGGCCGTCGAGGCGCACACGGTGCTGATCGCGGGAACACTGGAGGGCGACCTGACCGCGAGCGGCCAGGTCACGTTGACCACCGGCGCGCGTGTACGTAGCAACGTCCGCGGGGTCGTGGCGATCGAGCAGGGCGCGGAGTTCGCGGGTCAGCTCGACGCGGAGTTCGATTTACCGCCGGAGCTCGGCGGGGCTTCTCGCGACGACGCGCGCGCGCGCTCGTCAGCGCGGCGTTGAGACCACGGAGACACTCATGGCGAGCACGGTCATCGGCGCAGGGATCACGATTGAGGGCGAAATCACGACCGACGACGACATCGTCATCGCGGGGACGGTGCGCGGAAAGCTATCGGCGAAGGAGGCCGTCACGATCGAGCAAGGCGGCATCGTCGAAGCCGACGTGTCCGGCGCGTCGCTGGCGGTGGCAGGGTCGCTGACCGGGGACGTCACTGCCGCGGAGCGGGTGGACCTCCAAGCCGGCGCGCGCGTGGTCGGTAACGTCAAGGCTGCTCGTATGACCATCGCCGACGGGGCCCAGTTCAAGGGCAACGTCGACATGGATATTTGACCATGCCGGCCAACGTCTCGGTCATCGGCAAGACCTCTCGAGTCCGTGGTCGCATCACCGGCAGCGGTGACGTCGAAGTGCGCGGCTTCGTAGAGGGCGAGATCTCCGTCGAGGGCGACGTCCTCGTTGAGGCCGAGGGAATGGTCGGCGCGAGCATCCAGGGAAGGCGGGTGGTCGTGCGGGGCGCCGTGAAGGGCAACCTCGTCGGGGCAGAAGCCGTTTCGCTGGAAGACGGCGCACGCGTCGTGGGAGAGGTCCGCTCGCTCCGCGTGGCGATCGCCCCCGGCGCACTGGTCCGCGGCTTCGTTCAGACGGGCGATATGGCGCCTGGCGCAGCGGACCGCGCCGCGCGTACGCAATCGGCCGTACGCCCGGCCGGCAGCGTGACGCGTCCGAAGACGGGCGCCGTTGGCGCCACGTCGCCCGCCGCGAAGACTCCGGCACCACCTCTGGCGAGCGCGCCGGCAAAGATGGCCGCCCCGGCGGCCGCTGCAGGCCACGCCGGCCCCCCCCAAGTGAGCCACACGCCGAACCCCGCGCCCCGCCGTCCCCCTCCTCCGGTCGTTCCCGCGTTGAAGAAGGCCAAAGGGCAGATCGCCAAAAAAAAGGAGCGCTGACGTGTCGATCGACGCGCGCGCGCGGCTGCTCGAGCTGCTTCGCACGCTGGCCTTCGAACGCAAGCGAGTCGTTCTCGCCTCCGGTCGCGAAAGCGACTTTTTCATCGACTGCAAGCAGGCTGCTCTGACCGCCGAGGGACACGCGCTCGTCGGAGAGACGATGCTGGCTGCGCTGGGGCGCCTCGATCAGTGCACGGCGGTGGCGGGCGTCGAGCTCGGCGGCTGCTCGCTCGCCAGCGCCGTCGCGCTCACGAGCTTCTTGCGCGGCGCACCCCTCGACGCCGTGTACGTACGCAAGGACGCAAAAGACCACGGCTCCCGTAGGCAGATCGAGGGAGGCACGCGCCTCCCAGTGGGAGCCTCCGTCGCTCTGCTGGAGGACGTGGTGACGACCGGCGGTTCCACGCTAAAAGCCGCCATGAAGCTGAAAGACGCCGGATACCGCGTGGTCGGTGTCGTGGCGCTCGTCGACCGCATGGAGGGCGGGCGTGCAGCCGTCGAGCGGGAGGCGCTGCCAATGGTCGCGCTGTTCACGCGAGAAGACTTCATGCCCTGAGGGGTGGCCGTTTTTGGAAATTATCGGGTGGCGTCGGCGGCAACCTGCCTGCGTTGCGATTGCCGATCGTTCTTCGGCCCGCGGCGCTATGCTTGAGCAGGGTCGGTGAACGGCCTCGAAGTCCCTGACGGAGAACGGTCGCTTGGAGAACCGACGGATTGACATTCTGAGCGACTCCACCGGAGAAACGGCCGATAGGGTCGTGCGCGCCGCGATGCTTCAGTTCCCCCAGTCCGGGGCTACCGCGGTGCGACTGCACACCCGGATTCGCACGAAAGACGCCGCGCACCCGATCTTGCACAACGCCGCGAGGGACGGCGCCCTGGTCGTCTTCACGATCGTCAGTCCCGAGCTGCGCGAGTACATCCAGGTTCAGTGCAATGCGCTCCAGGTCGAAGCACTCGATCTCATCGGTTCGCTGATCGGCAAACTCGGTACGTTCCTCGACCGGCAGCCCGTCAACATGCCGAGCGGCGTTCTGCCCCTCACCGAGGAGTATTTTCGACGCATCGACGCGGTGGACTTCGCGGTCAAGAGCGACGACGGCAAGGAGCCGCGCAACTTCAAAAAGGCGGACCTCGTCCTATGTGGCGTGAGCCGCACGAGCAAAACGCCGCTCTCGACGCTGCTCGCGCAACGGGGCTTGAAGGTCGCCAACCTGCCTATCGTGCTTGGCGTGCGCATCCCTCCCGAGCTCGAAGAGGCGCCGCAAGACAAGGTCGTGGGCCTGACCATCGATCTCGAGCAGCTCCTCGAGATCCGAAAGGTCCGGCTGAAGCAACTCGGAATGCCCATGGACGCGAGCTACGGCCTGCGCGAGCAGGTCAAGCAGGAGATCGACTACGCCCGTTTGGTCTTCGCTGACCATCCGCAGTGGCCTGTCATTGACGTGACGGGGCGTGCGGTCGAGGAGTCTGCAGTAATCATCCTCGAAGCGCTGCGGGAGCGAAACGTGATGGCCAAGGGCACTCGAGCGCCGCTCTGAGAGCGTGGCTGCGTTTCGTAACCGTCTCTTGCCTGGCCGCGTCGGGCGCGGCGGGCCTGGCGGGCTGCTCCCGCTCGCAACGAGAGCCTCCGGCGGATCCGCCGGTCGCGCCCATCGCACAGGCACCGGACTTAAATCCGAGCCGGGGTTCGGCTCCGTCGCAGGTCGCACCCGGTCGTCCGGCGCAGGGTGCCGCCCCGTTGACGCCTCCTTCCGCGTGCGCGGACCCGGGCGACGCCATCGTTTTCGTCTCGCCCGACCACCCGGTGCGCGGTGTGCCCTTGCGCGTGATCGCCGTGACTGATCATGCGGTGGACGCCGAGCTGCAGGTCTCCGGCCCCGAGAGCTCGCCGTCAAAGGTTGCGACATCGGTCACCCGCGACCGCCAAGGCGGGCCTCCCTATTACTGGATCGCGTCGCTCCAGCCGACCAGCGTCGGCAGCTGGCGCGCCACCCTCGTGCGCGACGCGGCATGCGGTGGAGGCGCGATCGCGTCAAAGGATCTCGTTGTTGCGCGCCGCGCCCCGCCAGCGGCGACCGTTCCCAGGACAGCGCTTTGGCTCACGCGCGCAGCTTGGTCCAGCGCGGTCGAGAACCTCTACTCCGCATGGATCCAGCGTCTCTTCGACGCGCCGCTCGAATCGCAGCCGAGCTGGAACGCGCTGCACGACGTGTTGCGCGATGGCGAGCGAAATTTCCTATTCGACCATCTCGGCGCGTCCGAGGACGAGCAGGGTGTGACGGTGCGGCCCGATTGCGCCGATCTGCCGTACTTCCTCCGGGCCTATTTCGCTTACAAGCTCGGCCTTCCCTTCGGGTGGTCACGGTGCACCCGCGGCGAAGGCGGTGTACCGCCGAAATGCGCCGACTTCGCGACGAACAGCGGCCCCTTTCCCCCTATCGACCACAAAGAGCAGGCGCCGCCCCGGTGGGCGGATGCTCACCGCCCCGCCGATCCACGCGAAAGCAACATCAAACGGATTGGCGAGTTCTTTCGCACTACATTGGCCGACGCGGTGCAGTCCGGCGCTGGGCGCACGGCAGCCGATGACAAGACGAGCGATTACTATCCCGTGTCGCTGTCGATCGGCACGCTCCGACCCGGAACCATTTTTGCCGATCCGTACGGGCACGTGCTCGTCCTTACCAAACGGGTCCCGCAGACGCCGACGACGGGCGGCATTCTCCTGGCCGTCGACGGGCAGCCGGACGGCACCGTGGCGCGCAAACGCTTCTGGCGGGGCAATTTCCTTTTCGCCATCGATCCCGCGCTGGGAAGTGCCGGCTTCAAGCGCTTCCGAACCCTCGTCCGGGACGACGCCACCGGAGCTGTTCGCCGCCTGAGCAACGCGGAGCTTCGCGAGTACTCGCTCGAACAATACGAAGGAGGGGTCGAGGGATTTTACGACAGGGTGGAAGACGTGCTCTCTCCTGCGCCCCTCGACCCCATTCAGGCGCTTCTCGAGACCATTCAGGCGCTCGAGGAGCAGGTGAAGACACGCGCCGGCTCGCTCGAAAACGGTCGCCGGTTCCTCGCCAGCGGCAAACCTGCTGCCGAAATGCCGGACGGCGCCAAGATCTTCGAGACGACTGGCAGCTGGGAGGACTTTTCTACGCCCTCGCGCGATCTGCGTCTGCTCATCGCGCTTGATGTGGTGCGCGGGCTTCCCAGCCGCGTTGCCAGGAGGCCGGAGCGGTATGCCATGCCGCGGGGCAAGCCCGTCGAGGAGGTCCGCCGTGATCTCGAATTGCGCCTTGGGCAAGAGCTGCGGGACCGGACGTTCACGTACCTGCGGACGGACGGCACCGAGTGGGTCCTGAGCTTGAATGACGTGGCCGACCGCGAGGTCTCGCTCGAGATGGCATACAACCCGAACGACTGCGTCGAGCGGCGCTGGGGGGCGCCCCGCGACAGCAAAGAGGCCTCGACCTGCACGGCGCACGCGCCCGAGGCTCAGGCCCTCAAGATGAACGGCTATCGCGCGTGGTTCCACGAGAGGAGGCGGCCACCGCGCTGAAGCTTCATGCTATTACCGCATGCGGCCCATGTACTTCCAAGAGGTCATTCTCGCCCTTCAAGACTTCTGGGCCAAGCGCGGCTGCACCATCGTGCAGCCTTACAACTCCGAGGTCGGAGCGGGAACGTACAACCCGGCAACCTTTCTCCGAGCGCTCGGCCCCGAGCCCTGGAAGGTCGCTTACGTGGAGCCCTCGCGCCGCCCGACGGACGGGCGATACGGCGACAACCCCAACCGTGCGCAGCAGTTCCACCAGTTTCAAGTCCTGCTCAAGCCGTCGCCCCTGGACATCCAAGATCAGTATCTCGCTTCCCTGCTCGCGCTGGGCACCAAGCCCGAGGAGCACGACGTGCGCTTCGTGGAAGACGACTGGGAGTCACCGACGCTGGGGGCGTGGGGTCTGGGCTGGCAAGTCTGGCTGGACGGCCTCGAGATCTCGCAGTTCACGTATTTTCAGCAGATCGGCGGGATCGACTGCAAGCCCGTGAGCGGTGAGCTCACCTACGGGCTCGAGCGCATCTGCATGTACCTGCAAGACGTCGCCAGCATGTACGACGTGGCGTGGTCGCCCGGTGTCACCTACGGCGATCTCTGCAAGCGCGCCGAGTGGGAATGGTCGGCGTACAATTTCGAGCAGGCCGACGTCGCCGCTCACCTAGCGCAATTCGACCAGTGCGAAAAGGAATGCAAGCGCCTCCTGGCGCTCGGCGGGACGGATCCGTTGAAGGGGCCGGTTCTGCCCGCGTACGACTTCGTGGTGAAGGCCGCGCACGCGTTCAACGTCCTCGACGCGCGCGGCGCGATCGGAGTGACCGAGCGGCAGCGCTTCATCGGGCGCGTGCGGGCCATGGCTAAGGCGGTTGCCGAGTCATGGCTGACGCAGCGCGAGGCGCTGGACTTTCCGCTGCTGAAAACCCGGCCGGCGGCTTAGTGCAAGGCGAGCGAGCAAGATGATGAGGAGCTTCGCCGCCGTATTGGGTCTCGTATTCGCTGGTTCGGCGGCGGCCGCCTGCGCAGCCTCGGCTCCGGACCCCCGCTATGCGTCGCGTCGCGAGGGGTGTGCGGTCAAGAGCTTCCCAGGTGAAGCCGAGCTGCCCGTGGACGACCTGGGGACGGTGACGGTCGGCTGCGTCTCCGGCCGAGGGACCTGCCAGCGGCAGCTTCTCGATGCGGTATGCCAGCGCGGCGGCGACGTGGCGTGGGGCCTGGCCGACAACTCCCTCGACGCGGCCACTCTCGTGGCACACGCGGCCCACACGCGGCGGTCGCTGGAAGGTCCGCGCGCGCGCGGCTGCCCGGTGGAGGTCTTCACGGCGGCTCCCCACAAGCGGACCGAGAACATCGGCCCCGTCGCGGCCTCGTGCACGGAGAACGACTCTAAAGAGGCCTGCCTGCGCGAGCTCGAGGACCAGGTGTGCCTGCTTGGTGGAGATGTGCTCTGGCAGGTAGAAGGGCCGTCGCTCCACGGTGACAAGCAGCGGCTGAGCGGGCGAGCGGCACACAGCAAGTAGACCTCGGGGGCGAGCGGCCTGGCACGCGACTCTGGAGCCGTCCCGCGCGCGAGCGTCTTTGCGTGCATTTCGGCCTGATCGTCAAAAGGGGTAACAGGTCACTCGAGGCATTTTTCGAGCACGTCGGTCGTTGCCGCGTGCATCGCGCATTCGAGCTCCGAGCGGCTCACGTCGGAGCTGCAGTTCTTCAGCCCGTCCTCCGCCTGCGCCTCGCGCTTTTCGCGCTCTTGCTCGGACTTGACCTGCGCGGTGGACGCGTCGGGGAACCTCTCCTTGACCACCAGTGAGGCGTAACGCTCGACGAGCGCGTCGCACTCCGCCGAGCTCGCCTTCGGCTTGCAACCGGCGCAGCAGGCGCACGCAATAGACCACCAGAGGGCGGCCGCGCGTAGCGACACTGCGCTCCTCATTGCAAGCACTTCTCGAGCTCGTCGGCGGTAGTGGACGCCCGAATGCATGCCATGGTCTTATCGGTGACGTGGCGGCTCTCGCAGCTCTTTATCTCGCGGTCGAGCTCGGCCCGCACCTGCTGTTCGCGTTTTGCGATCGCGCCCGGGTCGTTGTGACTGAGGGCCTTCATCTGCAGCTCGACGCTTTTGTCCACGATGAGCTGGCAGTCTCCGCTGGTTGCGCGTCGTCCACAAGCGGCCGCGGTTGACGCGAGACCGAGGAGCTGAAACGCGAGGACTGCCCATTTAGGCATTGACCGAGGCCACGGGGTAGCACGTTTTGCCGTGCGGGGGGCGTCGATGTAGGCTCGAGCGTGGTGGCAGCCCGTCGGGAGACGACCGCAGTCTCGGCGCCGCGTCTCTCGCCTGCAGCCCCCGAGGAGCTTCTGCGCAAAGCAATCCTGGCGCGATCGCCGGCGGCCCGCGGGCGGTGGGCGCGTCGAGGCCTCGCCGCCCGCTCATCGCTCGACAAGACCACCCACGCGATGCTGCTACGACAGCTCTATCTGGCGCACTACGAGCTCCGACGGTTCGAGCGCGCGCAGCAGATCGCGATTCAGGCGCTGGAGGTCGGTGTGCTGGTCGACGTGCTGCATCAGGACGTCGCCCGAGCGAGCCTCGCGCGAGGGGACGTGGATCGCGCCGTCACCCACCTTCGCCTGGCATCTCGACGCGGTCCGGCTTCTCGTCGGC
>JALYHV010000180.1 GCA_030776205.1 Myxococcota bacterium
TCCTTGGAATGCTGGGGATGCACGGAACGAAGGCCGCCAACTTTGCCGTGCAAGACTGCGATCTGTTGGTATGCGCCTGCGCGCGGTTCGACGACCGCGCCACGGGCAAGCTCTCGGAATTCGCGCCGCGCGCGGACGTGATCCACATTGACATCGATCCGGCCGAGATCAGCAAGCTGCGGCGGGCGGGCGTCGCTCTCGTAGGCGATGCGCGCGTCGCCTTGCGCGAGCTGGCGCGCCCGCTCCAAATCGACGACTGGCGCGCACGGTGCCTCGACTGGAAGCGGCAGCACCCGACCGAGGTCGTGGCAGGTGGAACGCGCGTGAGCGCGCCGGCGTTGCTCCGTCGCCTGTCGGACAGTTCGCCGCGTGACACCGTTTTCGCGTGCGACGTCGGCCAGCATCAAATGTGGGTCGCGCAGCACGTGCGATTCGATTCGCCGGAGCATCATTTGACGAGCGGCGGTCTCGGCGCGATGGGCTTCGGCTTGCCCGCGGCGATCGGGGCCTGCTTCGCGCGGCCGGAAGCCCTCGTCATCGCGGTCTCTGGGGACGGTTCGTTCATGATGAACCTTCAGGAGCTGGCGACGATCGTCCGCTACGCCCTGCCCGTGCGCATCGTCCTCATCGACAACCACGCCCTCGGCCTCGTGAGGCAGTGGCAAGAGCTCTTTCACGAAGAGCGCTTCAGCGAAATCGACCTGAGCGACAATCCGGACTTCGTGCGGGTCGCCGAATCGTTCGGTATTCCCGCGTTCCGCGTCGAGCGCGCCGATCAGATCGACGGCGCCGTCGAGCGCCTCGTCCATGGCCGGGGGCCGCTCCTCTGCCATGTCGTCGTCGATGCCGCCGCCAAGGTTTGGCCGCTCGTCCCACCGGGAGCGTCCAACGGCTCGATGCTCGACCACAGTGACTACCCCGTCTCGGTGGCAGGAGCAGCGTCGTGAAGATAGTCGTGCACATGCAGCGCGCCGAGGGCGACCTCGAGAGACTGATGGGCCTCTTCCGACGCCGCGGTTGGCAGGTCGCGTCGCTTGACGCTCGGTCGACGGGCGATGGCGCGGCAATGACGGTCGATGCCACACTCGAGGGCGAAACGTCGCCAGATTTGCTCGTGCGCCAGGTCGCACGAATGCTCGAGGTTCAGTCGATCGAGGTCGACCAGGGGGAGCCGCTCCTCGCCCGGGTGGTCCCCCTTCGGGTGCAGGAGGTTTGAGCCGATGGAAGTATCGCTTTACGACACGACGCTGCGCGACGGCGCACAACGCCAAGGCATCAGCTTGTCGCTCGACGACAAGCTCCGCATCGCGGACCTGATAGACGACTTCGGCATTCCGTACATCGAAGGCGGGTGGCCGGGGTCCAACCCCAAGGACGCCGAGTTCTTTCGCCGGGCCAAGCCGCGAAAGGCCCGCCTCGTCGCGTTCGGAGCGACCCGCCGAGCGGGCGTCAGCGCGGAGAGCGACATCAACCTGCGCGCGCTCGTCGCAGCCGCCACGCCGGCGGTGGCGATCGTCGGAAAGTCCTCGCCTTCGCACGTCCTCCACGTCCTCGGCACTTCGCTGGAAGAGAACCTCGCGATGATCGCCGAGAGCGTGGCGTTCGCGAAGGAGCGCGGACGCGAGGTCGTTTACGACGCCGAGCACTTCTTCGACGCCATGCGCGCCGATCGCGCGTACGCGTTGTCGACCCTGCGTGCGGCCGCCGAGGCGGGGGCCGACTGGATCGTCCTCTGCGATACGAACGGCGGAAGCCTGCCGGCGTGGGTTGGGGAGACGCTCCGCGAGGCGCGCGCGGTCGTCGGAACGAGCAAGCTCGGCGTGCACATGCACAACGACTGCGAGCTCGCCGTCGCCAACAGCCTCGCCGCCGTCGAAGCGGGCGCCGGGATGGTGCAGGGCACGATCAACGGCTGGGGTGAACGGTGTGGCAACGCAAACCTCGTGTCGATCGCGCCGGGGCTCGTCTTCAAAATGGGCCATACGTGCATCGACGAGCGGTCGATGCAGCGCCTGACGGAGCTCTCGCGCCGCGTCAGTGAGATCGCCAACATCGCACCGGACCCGTTTGCTCCGTACGTCGGCGCCGCCGCGTTCGCCCACAAGGGCGGCCTGCACGCGGCCGCCTCCGAGCGGCTCGAGGGCGCCTACGAGCACGTCCGGCCGGACGCCGTCGGCAACAGCCAGCGCATTCTCGTCTCCGAGCTGTCCGGGCGCGGCAACCTCCGTGCGCGCGCCCGCGCCCTCGGCCTGGACGTCGGAACCCACGAGGCCGACGTGCTCGCGCGCGTGAAGGACATGGAAAACCAAGGCTTCCAGATGGAAGCGGCGGACGGCACCGTGGAGCTCGTGATGCGCCGCGTGCAAGACGGCTACAAAGCGCCCTTCGAGCTGGTCGACGTCCTGGCCGTCTCGCTGAGCGACATCCACCACGGAATGCTCGCCAAGGCGACGGTCAACCTCCGCGTGGAGGCCGACGTCATCACGACCGAGGCGGAAGGCAAAGGCCCGGTCGACGCGCTCGACAGCGCCATCCGGCGCGCGCTCGTCCCGCGCTTCGCCGAGCTCGAGCGACTCCGGCTCATCGACTACAAGGTGCGTATCCTCGATCCGCAGAGCGGCACGGCGGCCACGACGCGCGTCCTGCTCGAAGCCGCCCACGGCGACGCCCGCTGGATCACGGTGGGATGCTCGGTGAACATCATCGAAGCGAGCTGCCAGGCTCTGCTCGATAGCTTCGAGCTCTGCGTGCTACGAGAGCGGTCCTTGCGCGGCACGGGCGCCACCACGACCGGCATCGCAAAGGAGGTAGCTTCATGACCCCGCGAACGCTTTTCGAGAAGGTATGGGACGCCCACGTCGTCGTCCCGGAGACGGAGTCGACGCCGGCGATCCTGTACGTCGACCTGCATCTCGTCCACGAGGTCACGTCACCGCAAGCGTTCGAGGTCCTGCGCGAGCGCGGTCTTCGAGTGCGCCGTCCCGAGCGAACGCTTGCGACCATGGACCATTCGACGCCGACGACGCCCCGAGTCGGCCACTCGCCGCGCCTCGTCGTGGACCCGGAGGCGCGCCAGCAGATCGACCGTTTGGCCCGAAACTGCAGCGAGCACGGTATCCGCCTCCACGCCCTCGGGGACCGAGAGCAGGGCATCGTGCACGTCATCGCCCCCGAGCTGGGGAGGACGCGCCCCGGAATGACCGTGACCTGCGGCGACAGCCATACGAGCACCCACGGCGCGTTCGGCGCCCTCGCGTTCGGCATTGGCACGAGCGAAGTGGGCCACGTGCTTGCCACCCAGTGCCTTCTGCAGCGGCGCCCGCGCACGATGCGCGCCACGATCGAGGGCCGCCTTCAGAGAGGCGTGTCGGCCAAGGACGTCATCCTGGCGCTCATCGCGAAGATTGGCACGGCGGGTGGAACGGGCCATGTCATCGAGTACGCCGGCTCGACGGTGCGGGCCATGAGCATGGAAGAGCGCATGACCATGTGCAACATGTCCATCGAGGCCGGCGCGCGCGCCGGAATGATCGCGGGCGACGAGACCACCTTCGAGTGGCTGGCCGGCTGCCCCGACGCACCGCCCAAAGGGGCGGCGTGGGACGCCGCGCTCGCAGGGTGGCGCACGTTCCACTCCGACGACGGAGCGACGTTCGACCGAGAGGTCTCGCTCGACGCCGCTGCGCTGACGCCGATGATCACGTTCGGCACCGATCCCTCGACGGCCATCGCTGTCGGCTCGCCCGTGCCCGAGCCGAACGGCGACGTCACGCGCGAGCGAGCGATCGCGTACATGGGGATCGAGGCAGGGAAACCGCTCCTCGGCCACCGCGTCGACGTCGTCTTCGTGGGGAGCTGCACCAATGGCCGACTGAGCGACCTTCGTCAGGCCGCGCGCGTCGTGCGCGGTCGACACGTCGCGCCCGGCGTGAGGATGCTGGTCGTCGCGGGGTCCGAGCAGGTGAAGCGACGGGCGGAGGAAGAGGGTCTCGATCGCGTGTTTCGCGACGCCGGCGCCGAGTGGCGCGAGCCAGGCTGCTCGATGTGCATCGCCATGAACGGCGATCGGCTCGAGGCGGGTCAGTACGCCGTGAGCACGAGCAACCGCAACTTCGAGGGGCGTCAAGGAAAAGGCGGGCGCACGTTCTTGGCCAGCCCTCTGACGGCGGCGGCCGCGGCGGTCACCGGACGCATCACGGACGTGCGCGAGCTCATCGATTGACGAGGACAATGATGGAACCCATTCGGACGATCCGATCCCGATTCGTCGTGCTGCCCATCGACGACGCCGACACAGACCAAATCATCCCTGCCCGGTTCTTGAAGACGACCTCGCGCGCGGGGTTGGGCAAGCACCTCTTCGCGGACCGAAGGGGACCCGACTTTCCCCTCGACCAGCCGGAGGCGCGCGGCGCCAGCGTTCTCGTCTCCGGCCGCAACTTCGGTTGCGGCTCGTCGCGGGAGCACGCCCCGTGGGCTCTCGGCGACGCGGGCTTCCGCGCCGTCATCGCGCTCGGCATCGCGGACATCTTCCGCGCCAACGCCATCAAGAACGGCATCGTCCCCATCGTCGTCGGTTCGGACTTCCACGCGCGTCTCGTCGCCGCTCCTCGCGCGGAGGTCGTGATCGACATCGAAGCGCTCACGGTGGCCCTCGCCGATGGCGGCGCACAGGCTCGTTTCTCGCTCGACCCGTTCGCGCGGCATTGCTTGCTCGAGGGCATCGACGAGCTCGGGCTCCTGCTGTCGAACGTGGAGCGGATCGGCGCCTACGAGAAGAGCGCCGAGGGGGCGTCGTGAGCCTCGTCGCGGTGCTCGCCGGCGACGGCATCGGGCCCGAGGTGACCGCCCAGGCCACGCGGGTGCTGGGCGCGGTGGCCCGCCGAAAGGGGTTGTCGATCGAGCTCGCCCCCGCCCTGATG
>JALYHV010000181.1 GCA_030776205.1 Myxococcota bacterium
TTTGCCGGCTGCGCCGCGGGTGGCTGCGCGGCGAGCAGCAAAGGCGAGGCCACGCGGCTCCTCCGCGCCGTAGACCACTTCCGCCACGTTCCGGACGCAGCCAAGACGGACGAAGCCCGCGCCATCGCGTCGCTCGCGTGCACGGACCCGAAGGTGTGCGAGGCCAAGCGCGTCTGCGTCGCGGCGCTCGAGCCAACGGCCCGGGCACTCTTCCTGAAAGAAGACGTCGCCAGCCGGGTCCGGGACATCGAGCAGGCGCGCCTCGCGCCGAACGCTCCGGAGGCGCAGCGCCTGCCCGCCGAGCTCGACGAGGCCGAGAGGCTCTTGCGCGACGGGCGCGACAGGATGCCCGAGTGCGAGCGAAAGCTAACCGATCTCAGCGTGGATTACGGGGTGTGAGCCGCTCGTCGTCAGCGATGTGGGCGGGCGGACGCTGTGCTAAGTCCCGCCCATGTTCGACGCCCTCACGAAGGGGTTCAAAGCCGCCCGGAACCGCCTCGCCGGCCTCACCGAGCTGACCGAGCAGAGCGTCGAGTCGGCGCTCCGCGAAGTCCGCCTCTCGCTGCTCGAGGCCGACGTCGAGCTCGGCGTGGTCAAGGCGTTCCTCGCGCGCGTCAAGGAGAAGGCGCTCGGCGAGGTGGTGCGGGTGCGCACCAAGGCCAAGGACGGGCAGACGGTGAAGGTCTCGGCGAGCGACGTCTTCGTCAAGATCGTCCACGACGAGCTCGTCGCCTTCATGGCGCCGGACGACCCGAAGCCCCTCGTCATGGCCCCCAAAGGGCAGGTCACCGGGATCATGATGGTGGGCCTCCAGGGCTCGGGCAAAACGACTACCTGCGCGAAGCTCGCGCGCTGGCTGGAAAAAGAGGGCCACAAGCCCATGCTCGTCGCGGCCGACATGCAGCGTCCCGCGGCGGTCGAGCAGCTCACCGTCCTCGGCCAGCAGATCGGCGTGCCCGTCTTCAACGTCCCCGGCGCGACGCCGCTCGAGATTTGCCGGCAGGCCCGCGCCGCGCCCGGCAAGCACGACGTCATCATCTACGACACGGCGGGACGCCTCGCCATCGACGAGCCGCTCATGAAGGAGCTGCTCGACATCAAGGAGGCCGTCCGCCCCGAGAACGTGCTCCTCGTCATCGACGCGATGATCGGGCAAGACGCGGTGAAGACGTCCAAGGCCTTTCACGATCGGCTGGCGCTCGGCGGGGTGGTGCTGACCAAGCTCGATGGCGACGCCCGCGGGGGCGCGGCGCTCAGCATCAAGGAGGTGACCGGCGCGCCGGTGCGCTTCGTCGGCATGGGCGAGCAGATGGAGAAGCTCGAAGAGTTTCGCCCCGAGGGGATGGCGAGCCGGGTCCTCGGGATGGGCGACGTCGTCGGCCTGATGAAGGACTTCGAGGAGGTCGTCGACGAGAAGCAAGCCACCGAGAAGGCGATGAAGATGCTCGAGGGCCAGTTTTCCCTCGATGATTTCCTCGATCAGATCAAGATGATCCAGAAGATGGGGTCCATCAAAGACCTCATCGCCAAGATGCCCGGCATGGGCGACATGCTGCCGCCGGGCGCGAACCTCGACGACGGCGAGCTCGTTCGCGTGGAGGCCATCATCCAGTCGTTCACGAAGCTCGAGCGGCGCGATCCCTATGCGCTCATCCGCGAGCCGACGCGCAGCGCGCGCATCGCCAAGGGCTCCGGCCAACCGGAGGAGCAGGTGCAGGAGCTCGTGCAGAAGTTCCTTTTCATGAAGCAGATGATGGAGGGGCTCGGCTCGAACATGGGCTTGATGGGCAAGGTCCCCGGCATGAAGAACGTGGCCATGGCCAAGCAGCTCCGAAAGCAGATGGCGCAAGGCGGTGGGATGCCGGGAATGGGCTTTCCGGGAATGATGGGAATGGGCGGCTTTCCAGGAATGCCCGGGATGGGAATGCCGGGTATGGGAATGCCGGGGATGCCCGGAATGGGCGCGGGCGGCGAGGAGAGCCTTACAAAGATGCGCACCCTGTCGGCCACCGAGAAGAACGCGAAGAAGGCGCAGCGCAAGCGCGAGAAGGACGCGCGGCGGAAAGGGCGGCGGTAGCGGCGTATCGGGCGCAACCCCCCGCTGGGGCATCGCCGAGGGCGGACGCTGCGAAGCTACGCGCTGTCGCGGGCGAAGAGAGCGCGGATGCCGGCGGCCTTCCCGACGAGGGCCGTGAGGTGTCTCGTCGGGTCGACGCGGGCCGTCGCTTTCATCAGGCCACGCACAACGCGACGCTGAAACGGCACTGGCGAATCCTTGGCGCGAGACTCGTTTGGCGTTTCGTGCGACGGGATCATCGCGGGCTTCGTCTCCGCACGGCGATGCTCGAGTATCCAGTCGCGCGCTGCCACGGCGAGGCCGATGGGTGTCTCGAGGGGGAGCTCGCCCGTCCAGACTCTCTCGCATTTCAGTTGGGTCCGGCGGCCGAGCCTGCGGAAGCCTTCCCCCGAGGGGAGCGAAACGTGGTCAGGCTGCTTGAACATCGACCAGTAGGTTCCGACGACGGGCAGCACGACGCATTCCGCGTTGCACGTCGTCACGAGCACGACGCCTCGCGGCGCAAGGCGGGAGCGAATCGACTCGAACAGTCCGGCGACGTCAAAGACGTGCTCGATGGTGTTGAACATGGCCACCGCCGCGAAAGGCGGGGCAGTCGGCGGCAATTCGTCGAGCGAACCGAAGACGCTGCGGAATCCCCAGTTCGCGCCGAGAAAGTCGCGGTGCACGGCGCTGGCCTCGACGGCAAACACCTCGCGGTTGGCTTCTGCAGCAGCCGCAAGAAAATGCCCGGCGCCTGGGCCGATCTCGAGCATGGGTCCGGGAGGGAAGAGGTGGGCAAACTCATTCCACAGGCGGCGGTCCGGCTGGATCCCTTGCGAGCCGACCACATCCGATAAGAAGGCGTCG
>JALYHV010000182.1 GCA_030776205.1 Myxococcota bacterium
CCACAAACCAGCCACGTCGAGACCGTCGTCGCGCTACAGCGCCGGGGGTACGCTGGATCTGCGGAAGGCAAGGACGCGTGAGGACCCCTATAGGGCCGCCACTGCGCGACGAGGCCGCGCGCTATTCATTTCGATTCAGCTGCGATTATTGCGCGCACGTTGCGATATCCGGCCGCGCCGCCGTCATTGCACCGTCCGAGCGCGTCTCCGATCCAGACGCGCGCTGCTCCCTTGGCTATCCACCGGCGCCACGGCACTCTGCGCTGTTCGACGAGGGCTGGCCCGAGCACCGCGGAGAGACCCATCTTGAGCTCTGCAAGTCCTTCGAGCTCGGTTGAAACAATGGCGCGCAGCCACCCGCCGACCCTGATCAGCCTTGCGCGCGCGGCGCTGCGTAGCGATGAGCTCGCGCCGAGGGGCTCACGTCTCCTGACGGCAGTGAGCGGTGGGCCTGACTCGATGGCGCTGCTTCACGTACTCGCGCTCCTGCGGGCCCAGTGCGGGTTCGGTCTGTTCGCCCACGGCGTCGATCATGGGCTCCGGCGCGAAAGCGCGGCGGAGCTCGACATTGCCGAGGAGTTCGCGCGCTCGCTCGACGTGCCGTTCTCGCGTACGCGCCTTGCCGTTCCGCCCGGCGGCAATCTTCAGGCGCGGGCGCGCGTGGCGCGCTGGGACGCATTGAGAGCAGCGGCGTCCCGAGCGGGCGCCGGACGGATCGCGACAGGTCATCACGCCGACGACCGCGCGGAGACCATGCTCATCCGCGTTTTGCGAGGGACGAGGGCTCGCGGACTCGGCGTGCTTCCCGCGCATGACGGCGACCGAATCCGTCCCTTTTTACGGGCTCGCCGCGCCGACATCGACGCCCATGTGTTCCGTCACCGCGTCCCTTTCGCGATCGACCCGTCGAACCGAGACCCGCGTTTCTTGCGAAGCCGCGTCCGTCACGAGCTGCTGCCCGCCCTAGAACGCTTGAGTCCCCGGGTGGTCGACCACCTCTGCAGGCTCGCCGACGAGCTTTCTACGCCGCTTTCTGCGGGGCAGGCCTAGCATTTGGCGGCGACGGCCTTACGACTTGAGAAGTGCCTGTCGCTCCTTCCCACCTCGTCGCGAGCCGCCGCCCCGCGCCGGACGCCCCGAGTCAGAACGCGCCCGCGTCTCGGCCGTTCCGCGTGACTTTTTGCCCCAATCGAGCTGGATGCGATGACGCCTCGATGTTACGCATCATAACTAGTCCATTCTCGAAGTCGGGGCGCGGCTCCCTCGATCCGCCACCCTACCGCCGCCAAGCCACGAGGTCGACGTGAAGCAATCGCACAAGACGCTGCTGCTCTGGGTTCTCCTGATCGTGATGTTCCTCGCGATCTGGCAGGTGTTGCAGCCGAGTGAGAGAAAGCAGCAGGTCGCCTTCACCCAGTTCGTCAATCTCGTTCACTCCGGACAGGTGACTGACGTTCACGTCAAGGATCGCGAATACACTTTCACGCAGGTCCAGGACGGTAAGAGCACGCAAAAGGAGACGCTCGGTCCGGTGGCGGACCAGGCCCTCCTTGACGATCTCGAAAAGCGCGATGCCGCCAGCGGCCACACGCCCAACGAAAAGCTCCAGGTCTTCTTCGAGAAGGAGGACTCCACGCCGTTTTGGTCCTCCACGCTCGTGACCCTTCTGCCGATGCTGTTCATCGGGGTCATGTTCTTCCTCTTCATGCGGCAGCTCCAGGCCGGCGGCGGCAAAGCTATGTCATTCGGCAAAGCCAAGGCCCGCATGCTCAGCGATTCACAAAACAAGGTGACGTTCGCGGACGTAGCCGGCATCGACGAGGCCAAAGACGAGGTGGAAGAGATCATCGCCTTCCTCAAAGACCCGAAAAAATTTCAGCGCCTCGGCGGGCGGATCCCGAAGGGGGTGCTGCTGATCGGGTCGCCCGGGACGGGGAAGACGCTGCTAGCGCGGGCTATTGCCGGCGAAGCGGGCGTCCCCTTCTTCAGCATTTCCGGGTCCGATTTCGTCGAGATGTTCGTAGGCGTCGGCGCAAGCCGCGTTCGAGACCTGTTCGAGCAAGGAAAGAAGCATGCGCCGTGCATCATCTTCATCGATGAGATCGACGCCGTCGGCCGACATCGCGGTGCTGGCCTCGGCGGCGGGCACGACGAGCGCGAGCAGACGTTGAACCAGCTCCTCGTTGAGATGGACGGCTTTGAGTCGAATGATGGCGTCATCATCATCGCAGCGACCAATCGCCCGGACGTGCTCGACCCTGCGATCCTTCGACCGGGCCGCTTCGACCGTCGCATCACGGTGCCTCGCCCGGACGTTCGCGGCCGAGAAGAGATCTTGAGGGTGCACGCGAAGCGCACGCCTCTCTCGGCGGACGTCGATCTTCAAGTGCTCGCGCGCGGGACCCCTGGATTTTCAGGTGCTGACCTCGAAAACCTCGTGAACGAAGGTGCGCTGCTCGCGGCCCGCCAGGATAAGGATGCGGTCAGCATGGCGGATTTCGAGCTCGCCAAAGACAAGGTCTACATGGGAACGGAGCGTCGCTCGATGGTGATCAGCGACGAGGAGAAGAAGACGACGGCTATCCACGAGGCGGGCCACACGCTCATCTCTGTTCTCATCACCCATCACGATCCCGTGCACAAGGTCACAATCATCCCTCGTGGACCGGCGCTGGGCGTAACGTGGTATTTGCCCAAGGACGATCGGCACAATCTGTCGAAGGAACAGGCCGAGAGCAGCATCGCGGTTGCCCTTGGCGGGCGAATTGCCGAGGAGATCGCCTTCGGGCAGATGACGACCGGCGCGGGAAATGACATCGAGAAGGCGACAGAGATTGCGCGCAAGATGGTCTGCGAGTGGGGAATGAGCGAAAAGCTCGGGCCACTTGCCTACGGCAAGAAGGAAGAATCGATCTTTCTCGGGCGCGACTACGCCCAGCGAACGCAGGATTACTCCGAGCAGACCGCGCAGGACATCGATCAGGAAGTGCGCGCGATCGTGCAACGGCAGTATGTACGCGTGAAGGAGTTTTTGTCCCGCGAGCGCGACAAGCTGCTCCGCCTCGCCGACTCGCTGATTGAGCGGGAGACGCTCGACTCCGAGGAGATCGCCGCGGTGCTAGAGGGCCGGGAGCTCCCAAAGCGCGAGCGTGTTGTCATCCCGACATATGCGGAAAAAGACAAGGCGAGCAAAGAGAAACGACGCGTCGCCAGCATCTTCGGCGGTCCGCCGAAGCCCGCCACCAGCGGCAGCTGATCGCCGGCGTCGGCTCCCCCCCAACAGCGCGCGACACGTCGGCGGCACCGAGCGCGGGTCGCGCCGCCCTTGGGGGACGTGTGACGCGCGCAGCAGGACCGGAGAATCCAGGCGGGTCACACCCTTCTCCACCTTGCCGTCCTGATCGTGCCGGACTAAGTTGCCGGGCCCGAGCAGAGGAGGCACGTTCACTATGCCCAAGAAGATCGCCATCAACGGCTTCGGCCGAATCGGCCGTTGCATCCTACGTGCGATGAGCGAGCGCCAGGTCAAGGACATCGATCTTGTCGCGATCAATGACCTGACGGACGCCAAGACGCTGGCACACCTTTACAATTTCGACAGCGTGCACGGCCGCGCACAGCATCAAGCCAGGGCCCTCGAGGGCGAGATCGATTTCGGCGGGTCGCGCGCCAAGGTCGTCGCCGAGAAAGACCCGGCAAGGCTTCCCTGGAAGGAGCTCGGCGTCGACGTGGTGTTGGAGTGCACCGGTCTGTTCACCGATCGGGAGAAGGCTGCCGCGCACCTCAACGCCGGCGCCAAGAAAGTGATTATTAGCGCCCCCGCCAAGAACCAGGACGCCACCATTGTCCTCGGCGTGAACACGGAGGGTTACGACTCGAGCAAGCACGCGGTCATCTCCTGCGGTTCGTGCACTACGAACGCACTTGCGCCCGTTGCCAAGGTCCTCCTCGACACGTTCGGGATCGAGCGTGGTCTCATGACGACCGTCCACTCGTACACGAATGACCAGGCAGTTCTCGACATCCCTCATCGTAAGGGCGATCTGCGGCGGGCACGTGCGGCCGCGATAAACATGATTCCCACGAGCACTGGCGCCGCCAAGGCACTGGCAGAAGTCATCCCCCAGCTCAAGGGAAAGTTCGATGGACAAGCGATCCGTGTGCCCACGGCCGACGTCAGCGTCATCGACCTCACCTTCGAGACGGAACGCGCCATGACCAAAGACGCCATCCACGCCGCGATGAAAGCAGCTGCGAATGGGCCGATGAAGGGCATTCTGGAATACGTCGAGCTTCCTCTCGTCTCGGGCGATTTCATCGGCGATCCACACTCCTCTATCTTCGATTCGACGATGACTCAGGTGTTGGGCGAGCGGTTCGCGAAGGTTTTCGCTTGGTACGACAACGAGTGGGGCTTCTCGAATCGGATGGTCGACCTGACCCAGCTCCTTGCGACCAAGCTCTGAGAGGCGCGGACCATGAGCAGCCCGCTGCAGGGAATCCGTTCGATCCGGGAGCTGCCGATCGAGCAGAAGCGTGTCTTTCTTCGCGTCGACTTCAACGTGCCGATCGATGGCGGAATTATCACCGACGACTCTCGCATTCGCGAGGCGCTGCCCACGATTAAGCACGCGCTCGATCGGGGGGCGCGGCTCGTATGTGGAAGCCATTTCGGGAGACCCAAGAAGGGGCCCGACCCGAGATATACGCTCGAGCCGTGCGCAACGAGGCTCGCCGAACTGCTCGGCCAGGACGTGGCGCTTCCCGAGGATTGCGTAGGGGATGCCGCCAAAAAAGTGGTTTTTGACCTTCGCTCGGGTCAGGTCTGCCTGCTCGAAAACCTTCGCTTCCACCCCGAGGAGGAGAAGGATGACGAGGGATTTTGTAGGCAACTCGCGCAGCTTGCCGATGTCTACGTGGACGACGCATTCGGCTCGGTTCATCGCGCCCACGCAAGCGTGCACGGGCTCGCGAAGCTGTACCGCGACCGAGGCTGCGGCTTCTTGCTGGAGAAGGAAATTGCTTCACTCGGCAGGATCGTGACGGCCCCCGAGCAGCCCTATGTCGCGGTGCTCGGCGGCGCCAAGGTCAGCGACAAGATCAGCGTCGTTGAATCTCTGCTAGAGCGCGTGAGTGCCCTGCTCATCGGCGGCGCTATGGCAAATACGTTCCTCGCCGCTCAAGGCAAGAACCTGCAGGCGTCCCTCGTTGAAACTGACAAGCTGCCGCTCGCCCGCACGATCCTCGAGAAGGCCCGCGCCAAGGGTGTCGACCTTCTTCTGCCCGTGGACGTGGTCGTGGCCGGTGGGCTCACGGACACCGCGGGGCAAGTCGTGAGTGTCGATGACATTCCAACCGGGAAGATGGCACTCGACATCGGACCGAAGAGCATCGAGCAATTTGGGCGCCGCTTCACCGACGCAAAGACGATTTTTTGGAACGGCCCCATGGGGCTCTTCGAAAAGGCGCCGTTCGCGCGCGGAACGTTCGCCATTGCGCAGGCCATTGCCGAGTCTCCCGCTTTCACAGTCGTTGGTGGGGGGGATAGCGCAGCCGCCGTTCATGCGGCTGGCGATGCAATAGCGAAGAAGATGAAGCACATCTCAACGGGCGGCGGCGCTTCGTTAGAGCTGGTCGAGGGCAAGAAGCTCCCGGGCATCGAGGTTCTCCGCTCGGCGGAGGCGACGTGAACCCGGCCCGGCGGCCGCTGGTCGCAGGCAACTGGAAGATGCATCATGGCGGCCCGAGTGGGGTCGAGCTCGCCGGCAGCATCGTCCGCGCAGCGGCGGAAATGCCGCACGTGGATCTGGTGATCGCCCCGCCCTTCACCGCGCTCGCGGCCTGTGCACACGAGTGCGACGGGAGCACCGTGCAGGTCGCCGGACAGAACTTGTACCCAAAGAGCGCGGGCGCGTTCACGGGCGAGGTGAGCGCTCCGATGCTCGTCGATGCAGGGTGCGCCTGGGTGATCGTCGGGCACAGTGAACGTCGCCATCATTTTGGCGAGAGCGATCAGTTCGTCGCGGAAAAGGTGGCCGCCGCTCTCGCCAACAAGTTGCGTCCCATCATATGCGTGGGCGAGACGCTGTCGGAGCGAGAGGAAGGTCGCACCCTCGCGGTGATCGAGCGGCAGTTCCGCGCGTTCGTCGACGCGATCGCGGCTTCCCCCGTTGCTGTGGCAATCGCGTACGAACCGGTGTGGGCCATCGGCACGGGCAAGAACGCAGGCCCTGCCGAAGCGCAGGAGGTCCACAACGCAATTCGCCATTGGCTTGCGGCGAGCACGCCCGCACTCGCGTTCCAGACGAGAATTCTCTACGGCGGCTCCGTGAAGCCCGACAACGCAGGCGCAATGCTGGCGGAGCCGGACGTCGACGGAGCTCTCGTCGGTGGTGCAAGCCTCGACGTCCAATCTTTCGGGGGCATCGCCCGAGCAGCGGAGGCGCACGCGGCGCGCTAATCTGTTCGCCTCCGGGGTTTGCCATGCTGACAACGTTTCTCGACATCATCCACATCTTCGTTTGCTGCTTTCTCATGCTCGTCGTTCTGCTGCAGCAGGGCAAATCGGGGGGCATGGGTGCGGCGTTCGGGGGTGGGGCGACGGCCCAGGTCTTCGGGGGGCGCGGTGCGGGCAACCTCTTGACGCGCTCGACGGCGATCTGCGCAGCCATTTTCATGCTGACGAGCGTTTCGCTCGCCTATGTGTCGTCCTCGGGCGACCGTGAGCTGAAGGCACGCATCGTCGAGGAGCAGCGCAAAGGCAAGGGCAACGAG
>JALYHV010000183.1 GCA_030776205.1 Myxococcota bacterium
AAGCTACCGAGGGGTCGTGGCGAACGCGCACCTCGCCTTGGCGCAGGTTCACTTGTACGTCGGCGACACCGTCGAGCTCGCGCACAGCGTGCTCGATGTGGCGCACGCACGAGGGGCAGGTCATGCCGGTCACCTGAAGCATCGATTCTTGGGTTGCCATGTTCCTCTTGGCCCCGCGGAGTGGGTCCGTGGTGCTTCCTGCCGACGGAAGGCTTCCCGTTTCATTACACCTGCCGCTCGGTGTAATGCGGCCCCGGGCGGTGCGTCCGCAATTCGGAGGCGAGCCAATGACTTCAATGCAGATGGAAGCAGCCCTGACCGAAGGCACCGCTGAACGCGTGGATTTCCCGATCGAGGGTATGACCTGCGCTGCGTGCGTGAGGCGGGTTGAGAACGCGCTCTCGACCGTGCCCGGCGTTCAATCCACGAGCGTCAACCTCATCACCGAGCGGGCGACGGTCTTGGTCGACCCCGCGCGTGCGACGGCACGCGATCTCGAGGCCGCGGTCGAACGCGCCGGCTACCACGCGCACGTCTCCACCCCGAAGAGCGAACCCAAGGCAGCAGCCGACGAGGGCGACGAGGCCCGCGGACTTCGACGCGACTTCCTTGCCGCGCTCGTCTGCACCGTACCCCTCCTGGTCCTCGGCATGTCCCACGGCGTGGTGCCTGCCTTCGCCGGAAGCGCCGGCAGGACGGCGCAGCTGCTCTTGGCGACGCTCGTCGTCTTCGGTCCGGGACGCCGCTTCTTCCGCCTCGCGTGGACCGCGCTTCGCCACCGCAGCGCCGACATGAACACGCTCGTGAGCCTCGGCACGGGCGCGGCCTACGGATGGTCGCTCGTCGTCGTCCTGGCGCCCGGGCTCTTCCCTCACGCCGAGCACGGTCACATGCAGCCGGTCTACTTCGAGGCCGCAGGAGCGATCGTGACGTTCCTGCTACTCGGAAAAGGCCTCGAGGCACGCGCGCGCAAGCGCCTGTCCGACGCAGTTCGCGGGCTCGTTTCGCTGCGCCCTACGACCGCGCATCGTCTTCAGGGGGAGCGGATCGTCGACGTCGACGTCGACGATCTCGCCGTGGGCGACCGCGTGCTGATCCGAGGCGGTGAGCGCGTGCCTGCCGACGCCGAAATCATCGAGGGCACCTCTGCGATCGACGAGTCGATGCTCACCGGCGAGAGCTTGCCCACCGACAAGACGGTCGGCGCCCGGGTCATCGGAGGCTCGCTCAATGGGGCAGGAGCGCTGACCGTGCGGGTGACGCGTATCGGAAGAGACGCCGCGCTCGCTCGCATCGTCGCGGCGGTGGAACAGGCGCAAGGATCGAAGGCGCCGATTGCGAGACTCGCGGATCGGGTCAGCGGGGTATTCGTGCCCGTGGTGGTCGGGATTGCGCTCGTCACGCTACTCGGGTGGATGCTCGTCGATCCGAGCGCGCACGGTCTCGCGGTCGCCGTGGAGCACTTCGTCGCCGTCCTCGTCATCGCGTGTCCGTGCGCGCTCGGCCTCGCGACGCCGGCTGCGATTGCGGTCGCCACGGGGCGCGGGGCAGAGCTCGGGATCCTCGTTCGTGGAGGTGCGTCCCTCGAAAGTGCGGCGCGCATCGACACGGTGCTCTTCGACAAGACGGGGACGCTCACCAAGGGCAAGCCGCGCGTCGCCAGCATCGTGGTGCTCACCGGAAACGAGTCCGATCTCCTCGCGTACGCCGCTGCAGTCGAGAGTCGGAGCGAGCACCCGATCGCGCGGGCGGTCGTGGCCGCCGCCGCGGAGCTCCCGCCGCGCGCGCTGCGCGACTTCCGCACCTCGAACGGACTCGGCGTCGAAGGAAACGTCGACGGGCGACGCGTTCAGGTGGGCGCAGCGTCGTGGCTCGCGGACGCAGGGGTCGCCACCGCCTACGGCGAGGAGACCCTCAGTAGCATGATGCGGCGAGGAGAGACCCCCGTGCTCGTGGCCGTGGACGGGGAGCTCGCAGGCGCGCTCGGGATTTCGGATCGCGTGCACGAGACGACGCCCGCGGTGATCACGGCGTTGCGACGCATGGGCATCGAGCTCGCCGTCGTCTCGGGCGATCGGAGCGAGGTCGTCGCCGCGGTCGCTCGCGGGCTTGGAATCGAGGAGGTGCACGCCAACGTCCGCCCGGAGGGTAAGGCGCGCGTCGTCTCGGCGGCCCGCGCACGAGGGCGCCACGTCGCCATGGTGGGTGATGGGGTCAACGATGCCCCCGCGTTGGCCGCCGCCGATGTCGGCATCGCGATTGGTCACGGCGCGGATGTCGCCGTAGCAGCCGCTGATCTCGCGCTGCTCCGGGGAGGCCTTACCGCCTTGCCCGTCGCGCTGTCCCTCGCGCGGGCCACGATGCGCACCATCCGGCAGAATCTCTTCTGGGCGTTCGCCTACAATATCGTCGGCATCCCCATCGCCGCGGGCGTCCTCGAGCACACCACGGGATGGACGCTCTCGCCGATTCTCGCGAGCGCGGCGATGTCGCTGTCGAGCGTCTCGGTGCTCTTGAGCTCGCTGCGCCTGCGGGCGTTCTCCGAAGCGAGCGCCCGGGTGTAATGCTCCGCAGTGCGCTGCGTCCGCATCCTAGGAGGTAGTGCCATGATGCTTCACCGTGTGTCCGCGCTCTTGATCGCCACGCTTCTCATCGGAGGCTGCTCCCGTGCCCAGGCGGAATCGTCGGCACCTGTCCGTGAAGTCTCCGTTGCCGTCGGTCAGAGCTACGTCCCCGCGCAGATCTCCGCGACCGCCGGAGAGCATCTCCGCCTAAAGCTCACCCGCGAGACCGAAGGGTGCACCAGCGAGGTGGTGTTTCCCACGATGGGCATCCGCCGCGATCTGCCTCTTCATCATCCGGTCGCCATCGATCTCGGCACGGTCTCTGTCGGCGAGATCCCGTTCCACTGCGGGATGGACATGGTGCGCGGCAAGGTGGTCGTCTACGCTGCAGCGAAGGGGACCTCGTCTTGACCGAACCGTCTCCGAATGGGAGCACGTCCATGATGTCCCCCAGCCATCGGCCACTGCCTGCTCTCGCGGCTCGTCACGCGGAGTTCGTTGGATTCGTCGACCGTCGCGTCCATGATCGCGCTCTCGCAGAGGACCTCGTCCATGCGGCATTCGAGCACGCGCTCGAACGGGCGGACATGCTGCGCGACGAGGAAGCGGTGGTGGCGTGGTTCTATCGGTCCCTCCGAAACGCCATCGTCGATCGTCACCGACGCCACGCCGCCGAGGGTCGCGCGCTCGCCGCGCTCGCCACGGAGATCGACGAGCGCATCGACGCGGTGGAGACCAGGCCGCCGACCGTGTGCCGCTGCGTCCTACGGGTCGCTCGTGGCCTCAAGCAGGAGTACGCCGACGCTCTGCAAGGGATCGAGGTGGATGGCGCCGCGGTGAAGACGTTTGCTGCCGACCATGCGATCTCCAGCTCGAATGCCGCTGTGCGGATCTTCCGAGCTCGTGAGGCTCTGCGGCGCGGCGTGTTGGCGACCTGCGGGGCGTGCGCCGAGGGCGGGTGCGTGGACTGCACGTGCGAAAACGGGTCCCAGGGCATTGGCCGAGACTGCCGCGGCGCGTAGTCGCCGCGCTTGCGAGCCCAGCTCGCTCCCGCCAAACATGCGGTTGGAGCAGTCGGAGTTCCGCGGCGGATCACGCACACGCCGCATCGTGTTCCAGCGCGCGTAGCGCCCCGGCGCAACTAAGAGGAAAAGCGCGGGATCGTCTCTCCGAGACGGTCCCGTTTTGGTTCTTCTCACGTTTCTCGCGTTGCCTCGTCCACGTCCGTTGACACCCGGTTGACATGAGCTTCGCACGAGCTGCTCTCGTGCGGAGCTCGGGCGGGCTGGAGCGCCTCGACCAGATGCCTCTGCGCGCCCGAACCAAGGTGCGCGACTTGTGCGTGCTCTGCTCCGAACGATGTCCAAGCTGTGCCTGAACGGCTTTGATGGACTCGCCGCCCGTGATCGCTTGGCTTGCTGCCGAGTGCCGCCCGGCCTTGTGATGGCTGAGCCCCCGAAGACCGAG
>JALYHV010000184.1 GCA_030776205.1 Myxococcota bacterium
GGCCTCGGCGCTCGTCATTCCCAGTATTTTGCCTTCAAGGTATCGGTTGGTTTTAGATTTCTTAGACATGCTCATTCTCCTTTCACGCGTTCCCGTATTGCGTCCAAGCCGGCCCGGATGATCCGCCGGTAATCCCGATGAGCGTGGGCGTCGCCGCCTCGAGCGAGGCCGCCATAGTGGCCAGCGTCACCATGGAATCCATGGCGAGCCCTCGTAGGTGAGAGCGCGTGACGCTCGCGCTCAGCGGGTTCGCAGGCGCGACCTTCAGCGTGAGCGCCGACGCTGGGAAGGCGATCACCTCAATCGTGCGTGAAAAACCGCCCGCGGCAACGGTTACGCGATAGAAACCCGCCACGTCGAACGTGACGCCATTCGACACGACTGTTGCAGTAGACGCCGCCGGCTTGCGCGCAAGCGTCACGGTCGGTGCCGCGAAGGTTTGCGAGGGCACGAATGACAACGTGTCGCCCACGATGGCCTCGATGCGCGCGCCGTCGGGCACGCCGGGTATGCTCAGGATTTCAGAAGCTAGATTATTGAGGGGCATGGTGTTTCCTTATGGGTTTACTGGTTATCGTGATACGTGCATTTTCCCAGACGGAGCCATATTGCTCCGGTAGTCCTCGGGCGCTGGGCCGGAGCGATTAGGCGGCGGCAACGCGAGCGCGTCGCCTTCACCAAAGAGCGAAGGCTTGTCTTCGCTCGCTTGAGCCGCGATGGCCGCCACGATCAAGATCGAGGCGCGATCGCTCAGTAGGCCAGCGCGTGATTTGTAGGCGACGTGCGAGCCAGAAAAGCGCTCTTGATACCCGAGCAGCTGCCGCCGCATGATCGCCTTATCGTCATCCGACGCGTCGGGGAGTAGCAGCAGCCGCCCGTCGGTCATCAGCCTTCGCAGCATCGTGATAGCGGCCGGCTTGTTGACCGCGCCCCACTTTCGCTCGACGAACGGGATCCCCCTCCGCGCAAGGCCCCCCAAGTTTGAATACGATTCGAACTGGTCCCCCGTGCAAAGAGAGACGCCGCGCGTGTGGCACTCGTACGCGATCCGATCGTGCAAGGCGTCGATCGTCGTGCGCTTCGCGTGGACTGCCCACATGCGACGGATGCAAAGGACGCTCGGCGGCAGGTCCAGAGCCTCGGGGTTCAGTTTCAACCCGCCGAACTCGTCGCGGTCGCAGCAAAACTTCCCGTTGGGAGTGCCGATAAGAGGGCCCGAATTGTGAAGCGCCGGCTTCATCACCCAGTAGTCGGCTTCGCGCACCGTTTTCTGTACCCAAACGGCCTCGGCTCCGACGTATTCGCAATCGCCAGACGCAGCGGCGTCTATGCAGTAAATCCGATTAGAGACCTCGTGATACTCATAAGGCAGCTGCGTCAGCGATTCGTCAACGAACTGCGCATCGAACGCGCTCAGTGCGTCGCCTTGCGGGATGGCGGCAAACTCCCGCTTCCAGGCGCGCTCGTCGGGCTGCAGATCGCGTGTGCTCTGCTCGTCAATGGTCGGGTTCCAATACCAGCTGGGACCCTCGGCGACGCACTGGTCCTCGGTCTCGCCTCGATCCATTTGCTGGGCGTGGAAGTCGTCGAGTCCCATCGGTGACGAGAAGGTGTAGATCCTGGCGTTCTCCTGCGTCACGAGCGACGGCAACAGCGTGGCGTCGACCTGGCTGGCGGGGTTGGCTGACCAATCCTCGGACCACCATCGGCTCACCTCTTCTTCGATGAGGATCGCGTTCGACATGCCCACGGCCGTGCGGACCGAGCATGAATAGACGGCGAACAGGTACGGATAGTTGTGCAGCTCGATCACGTCGTCGCGACGCGTGTAGGGCTCGCCGACCACGTCGAGCACGGACGCGATGTTGATCAGGCGCTCCTTTGCATCGCGCCCGGAGACGCTCACCAAGGTGAACGTGATGCGAGCCCCGGGACTGCGGCGAATCTCACCGAAAAGCGCCGTCGCCATGACGACGCGCGGAACGATGATCGTCGAGCAGCCGACTTGACGACCTTTTCGGACAGTCAGTCGCCGTTTACCCGAAAGCCAGAATCTCTCCAGTGTCGCGAGCCACGCTGGCGAGGTAGCCGGCGCGCCCGCCTTCACCATGGCGGCGTCGAGTTTCTTGTAACCCGCGAGCAGCGCTGATCCGTCAGTCGGCATTGTTTTTCTCCGCTGCGATCTCCGCGGTCGCCTGTTCAACGAACGACTTCCCACGGCGCTTGCCCCGCGCCCGCTGTGACAGTGCGTGCGTCGTCACGCTCAGTCGCTCGGCCCGTTGCCGGTGAAAGCTCGCGCGTTCGGCCAGCGTGGCGCCCAACTCGGTGAGGAGGCCCGCCTCGGTCGCCTTGGCATCCAGGTAGGAGGCAACCGCGAACTCCCTCGCCACACCGGCCGCGTTCAGCCGCATGAGCGGGCCAGAGATCGGCGCGTCGCGGAGAATCGCCATGTAGACCACTGCCGCGTCGGCCACGATCCGCGCGGTGTCGTTCTCGCTCGGTTACTGTGCGCCCAAAGCCTTGACGGCGCCCGCGATGGTCTTGCGGATGGTGCTCTTCCAGCCTCGTCCGAGAGCGAGCTGATTACCGCTCGTTGCGGTGCCATCGCTCGCGCGCCCCTGCAGCCGTTCGTGGGCCGTTCTCGGAATGTGTGGCTGCACGTCGGTCCGCCGTAGGAGCGTCGGCCTCGGTTTGCCGTGACTCTTCTCGAAGTCGTCGGCCATCAGCTCAACCCCAGCGCACCGCGGGTGCCCCAGCCGCGTGTGCGCCACTGAACCAGCGACGCGCTACCACGCTGGACCCGCTTCGGACGCTCGAGCGGGACGGCCCACCCGATCGCCCCAGCGATGAGCCGCCGAGCGTGGACGAACGACTCGGCGAGCGCCATCGAGGGCTCGTATCGGGCGTAAAGCTCAAGCCGGCCGTCGACCGCAGTCACCTCGCAGCATTCGATTTGCGCTAGCGCCGACAGATACATGGCAGTGAACACGGGCTCGGGAACCATCAGCGCGCCCTCTTGCCGGCGACGGCCTTGGCTGCCACCTCGGCGGCCTTCGAAGCTTCGAGGCGTCCGCGCACGGTTGCGTCACCCAACGTGATCACCGGCGCCGGTGCGGCGGCCTCCATGTTCACGAGGATCCCGCACCGCGCGCTGCAGAACGCCGCGCCCGCCGCTGGCCCGCTGACGCGCCACCCGTTGGCCTCGAGCGCGGACGCGAACAGCGCCGGGTCGATGACCCGAGAGCGGGCCAGGGTGAGCTGCGCGCCGCAGCCGACGCGGCGGCAGAGGATCGTCACCTCATGCGGCTCGGTGCGCTGTGGCTCGGCGCGCCGGAGCCTCGGATCGTCGGGATGGCCGCTGGCATCGAGACTCCAATGGTCGGGATCCCTGGCCTTCGCGGTCGCGTATTCAAGAGCATGCGCTTGGCCGCATGCCCACGGCGTCTCCACCGAGGTGGCCTCGGTTCGCACGTGGGCCACGCGCCCGTCTGGGAGGGCCACCTTTGCGATGCCGCCGGGGACGATTGCGGTGCGGCACCAGCCGGAAACTCGGGCGTAGCCGGCAACGTCGTTAGAAAAAATCCGAAGGCTGGCACTGCAGCGGGCGCATTTGAGTTCAACGGGTGTCATGTGGCCTCATGGGTAAGCGGGTAAGCGGTTGAGCCGACGCGGCGGCGTCGCGGAAAAGTGGTCCTCCCACGCCCCGGCCGGAGATCGGCGGCGTGGTGCTCGTTCGTCGTCGGACCAGGCGACACACCGCAGCGGTGCCGCCGC
>JALYHV010000185.1 GCA_030776205.1 Myxococcota bacterium
AAGGAGAGCCGCTCCTTCGCCCGCAACTCGCCGCTCTTCGCGCTCATTTCGGTACGACCGCGCGCGGCCCGTTCGCGATGCAACGCATCGAGCTCGCTGGCGGACGCACGGCCGTGCTGGTCACCAAACCGGACGAAACGGCGCCCATCGTCCTCGGCCTCGATCGCGATCAGCTGGTCTGGGCGAGGCCCCGTCCTACGGCGGGCATCGTCCCGCCGCTCGTTCACTTGGCGATCGCACCTCGTCCTGATGGTGGCGTCGCTCTCTTCGGCTACGTCGCCTCGATGCACCTGGTCGCATCGCGCATGTGGGCCGACGACGGCAACCCCTTCGCCGACCTGCAGGTGTTCTCACCGGCCGCGTGCGACGCCTTGTCGGTGGCGTACGCGCCGGGGCAAGGTTGGGTCGTGGCCTGTACGTCGAGCACTGGGGTGCTCGCGCAGCGCGTGCGCGAGGATGGAACCATGGCCTGGGGCGCGCTGGGGCAGCGGCTGGGCACGCGCGGCGTCACGGGCCCACCGACGATCGCGTTCGACACACCCACCACGAGCATCCTCCTGCAGCGCGCTCGCGGCGTGGGGGGCGATCACTTGCTCGCAACCCGGTACGACCCCGAGGGGCTCCCGCTCTGGGCGGCGCCGGTCGACGTGGGTTCCCTGCCCGGGAGCGCGCCGGCGTCTCATCGCGCCATGGAGGAGCGCTTCGTCGCTGCCCCCGTGCGAGAAGGCGTCGTCCGTGTGGAGCTTCCTCGGGGGCTCGAGGGCAGCCGGGTGCAGGCCGCGGAGATCGGGTCCGCAGGAGATGTTCACCTCGTGAAGTGACCGTAGCCGACGGCGAAAAGCTCGCTCTCGATGAGAAGAGAGGTCGTTCCGCTGCGAGTGCCGATCTTCGGGGTCACTCGAATTCTGCGTGGATGTCAAGACTTGCTTGCGAAACGTGTATGTAATGGTCCGTGCGATTCGTCTCCGGGTTCGCGCTCCTTGCCGTTCTGGGCGCCTCGCCCGGCGCTCTTGCCGCCAACCCGCGTGGGGATGGCAGCGCGCAGGACGTGCTCAGGAGGGCCGCGAACGACTATCTCGCGATGAACTACGCGAGGGCGGCGGCGCAGCTCGATCAAGCGCTGCGCACGTGCGGCGCGACCCAGTGCGCTCCGGCCACGAGGGCTGCGCTGTGGCGCGACCTCGGAACGATGCAGTTCAGGATGGGCGATAGGGGATTCGCGATCAAATCGTTCGCGGCCGCCGTGGCGCTCTCTCCGCAGCTGGAGCTCAATCCCGACTACGACACGGTGGACCTGCGTGCGCTGTGGGCGGAGGTGCAGCGCGGGGCCTCCGCGCCTACCGGCGACTTCGACCACAACGCACCGACGCGACAAAGAACGAACACGCCGCTGCCTCTTTATGTGGCAGGCGTTGGAGCGGACATCGCGCGCGTGGTGGTGAAGTACCAGCCCGCCGGTGCGAGTGACTGGAAGAGCGTCAATCTTGCGCGCCTCGGCGCGGGGTGGGGTGGCCTCATTCCGTGCTCCGACGTCCGGGCGGGAAGCCTGCGGTATTACATTCAGGGGTTCACCGCGGGGCTCGACCCGGCTGGCGCGAGCGGCGACGCGAGGCGACCGTACATCGTCGCCGTCGGCGACGACGTGACCGATGAAGCGCTGCACTTGCCGGGTGCCAAGCCGCCTGCCACGTGCGACAGGGGTCGCGGCGAAGCGGTCGCCGGCGATCGCGGCGACGCCGAGCCGGCGGCCTCGACGTCTTCCGACGCCGACGTACCGGAGTTCACCAAGGGGGTGACGGTCCGTGCTGAGCCGAACGGACCACGCATCTGGGTGGGCGCCGCGGCGACGATCGACTTCATGAGCCCTCCCTCGGGTGACGACCTGTGCCACCTCGACCCGCGCACCGCGGGGCCTGGCAATACCGCCAACGTGTACTGCGTGACCGCCGACGGCGCTGATTTCCCGCTTCGCGACGACGGCGGCGCCCAGAACGCGGCACTTGCCCCCGGACGGGCGGGTCACTCGGGCGGCGACGTCGTCTCCGGCGGGGTGCGACTGATGGTCGCGCTCGACGTGGCCGTCAACGCCAACTGGATCGCCGGCCTTCGCGTCGGCGCCGTCTTCGGTGAATATCCTGGCCACGCCGCCGTGCGAGACGGGTTCGCTCCGGGCGCGAGCTACCACGTCGAGGGACGCGTCTCCTGGATCTTGGGAGATCATCCGCTGCATCGTGCGGGCGTGGCGCCGGTCTTCTTCGTCGGCGGCGGCGTGTCGGAGTTCGACGAGCACGCGTCGAGCGCCGCGACGGTCAACGCCTACCGAGACCCGAGGGGCGCGAACCACCCCGCGCAGACGCGGCCCGTCGATCTGTGGGTGACGAACGGTCCCGCCTTCGTCGTGGCGGGAGTGGGGCTGCGCTACGCGCCGCTGCGGCGGGTGGCCATCACGGCGGCCGTGCGAGGAGCGGAGTCCTTCGGCAAGAACGGGATCATCCCGGCGGTCGGCCCGGAGCTGACGGTGCAATACGGCATTTGGTGAGAGGGGGGGCGCGGGCGTCAGCGTCGCGCACCCTGACTGGCCGCGGTCCGCATCGCGGAGACCAGCGCCGCCCAGCGCATTTCGTGTCTGCCCCGAGCAAGCTCCCTGCTGCCGTACCGCAAGAATTGGTCCGCAATCAGATCGAGCCTGTCTCGAAAAGAGAGCGCGCCGTCGACGACGGGCACGTCGAGTCTCGGCCCTGAGCCCCGGCGGACGGTGAACGACATGCTGATGCGCGGGTCCGTGCACAATGGGTCGCAGATGCCTCCCCAGTGCGCGGCATTGGCGCTCCATAGAAGGGCCGTGCCGGCCCGCGTTGGTAGCGACACTCCCGATCGTTCAAGTGACTCGAGGTTATTCAAATCGTGCGGATAGTGCGGATCGCGCGGAAGGGGAACGATGTGGATGCACGCGTTTCGGACCGTCGCGTCGCTGAGCGAGACCCACACATTGAGGAGCGTGGGAGCCCCTGTGGGGTCGTGGACGTCCTCGTACCAGCCACGATGGATGGGCCAGCCGCCGCGATCCTTCGCGGGATCGACGTGCCAAGCCCAGACGTCCGCGAGCAGTTCGACGTCGTAGCCCAGCGCGCCCGCCAGCCAGAGCCGCAGCGAATCGGCGACTTTCCATGTCTCATCGTAGACGTACACGAACGTAGGGTGCACCTCGTGGGCACGGAGCGCGCTGACGGCCTGAGCAAGAGCCCCCGCCTCTGCGTCCGTGAGCAGACCCTCGGCTCTGACATAGCCGTCCCGCGGCCACGTGCCTGCGAGGTCGGGCGGCGGGGCCGGCGGCCGTCTCACGCGGTCGTCGCTCGATAGCCGGTCGACGCGCAGCCAGGGGGCCAAGCGGCTCCAAAAGGCGGCGTTCTCGACGTCGCGGAAGAAGGCCACCAGGTCGGTCATGAACCCCAAGCCCGGCGCGAACATCTAATGCGTTGGAGCTTTCGTGCGCGTCTCACTGCCGTCTGATAGACGTGTGCGCTGAAGAGGTATGTACGACCTTTACGATTACGCCCGGATGATCGCGATGGAACATCGCATGGGCGCCTATGTGCGTGCCCTCGAGGCGGCCGTTCGTCCAGGGTCCGTCGTGGTCGATATCGGGACTGGCACCGGAATCTTCGCTCTGGTCGCGTGCCGACTCGGCGCTCGCCGAGTCTACGCCATCGACACAAGCGAGCTCGTCGCAGTCGGGCGCGAGCTCGCGCTCGAGAATGGCTGCGCCGAGCGCATCGTCTTCTTGCGGGACGATGCGCGAAACGTACAGCTCCCGGAGCGGGCCGATGTCATCGTGTCGGACCTTCGCGGGACGACGCCGCTGTACGGTCACCACCTCGCCGTCATCGCCAACGCTCGTGATCGCTTCTTGAAGCCGGGCGGGGTCCTGATCCCGGCCCGCGATCGGCTGATGGTCGCAGTATTCGAGCGGCCCGATTTCTATGAGCGCGCGCTTGGTCCTACCGATGGCCCCCTCGGCATCACGCTAGACGCGTTGCGCTCGCGCCTGCGGCACACCGTTCTGAGTGACTGGCTGACGCCGTTGCGGGCGGCGGATGTGGTGAGCTCCGCCGAGGCCTGGCTCACACTCGACTATTCGACCGTCCGGTCCGGCGCCACGCACGCCGGCCGGGCGGATCTCGTCGTGGAGCGCGAGAGCGTTGGCCACGGCCTTTGCCTATGGTTCGAGGCGCTCCTGTTCGAGGGGCAGGGTTATTCGACTGCGCCAGGGCAGGAATATGGCCGTTTCGTATTGCCTTGGCCACGCCCGGTGGCGCTCGCGCCGGGCGACCGGGTCGCTGTCGACCTCTGGGCACAGTCTAACGGGGAGCCCTGGGGCTGGAACTCGTCGCTCAGCGGTCTCAGCGGCACGACATATTTCAAACAATCGAGCTTTCTTGGCGGCTCGGGGCGCCCAAGGGCGGCAGCGGCCGCTCTTCGAGCCCCGGAGCAGGTCGCCAACGAGGGTCACCTGGAGTAGGTTCGTGAGCAGCGAGGGACGGAGCTGGAGGAAGAACATGACTGAACGAGCGAAAGAGGAAACCGAAGTGAACGCGATGGGCTCCGCATCGCCGAAGCGCAAGAAGCCGTACGTGAAGCCCGTCCTCCGGCCGCTTGGATCCGTTCGCGAGCTAACCCTCGGCGGGGGCGCGTCCCCACACTCGGATGGAATGCGCGCGACCCGAGTCATGTGACGGCTGCTTGGGCCACGGATGATCTTCGGGCTTTGGTGGCGTCCCGATAGGGAGCTGCCGAGGGCGGTTCGAGTAAGGGTCGACGCGCTGCTGAACGTGCCGGGCGCGCGCGGCGCCAGGGGCGCTAACGCTGCGGTCACTGCGTGGCCACCCGCACGCATCGATACCGAAGGAAAGTGGACGACCATGACGGGCGGCGGTCGGGGAGCCCGCGCGGAGGCGCAGCCAACTCTGCGCTTCCAACCCAACTTGCTAAGCGCCGCCGCGGGTCCGCTGCCGCAATATCCATTTTACTATGTCCGAGCGCCTGGCGACGAGTACTTGCTCGTGAGCTCGCGGCTGGAGACGCTCGCCAACCTCTTCCCAGATGCGCCGCTGGACGCCGAGCGTTTGGTGTCCCTCATCGAATGGACCGTTCATCTGGATTCGTCCGCAACTGTCTTTCGCCCATTCCGACGGCTTCGACCATGCGAGAGCATTTCGGCAGGCGAGCGCGGCATATGGCTGGAGCGAAAGGTCCCACGCATTGCGACGAGCTACCGTCGCGCCGCCAGCAAAGATGCCGCCGCCGAGCTGCGCTTTCGGCTGGACGCGGCGGTCGGCCGCGGCATCGGCGATTCCAAGCACGTTGCCGTCTACACGAGCGGGGGCCTCGATTCGAGCGGCGTTCTCGCGCTGGCAACAGCGAGGTGTCGAGGTGCCACCCCGCGAGAACTAAGTGCGCTCTCGGTTCACTACGCCGCGCCGGGTGACGATCGTGGCTACTTGAGTGAACTTACGGACGCGCTCGGTGTCGTCCCGCTGCGCCTTCCTGCGGTCGCCGCGGGAAAGTGGTTCTCCCGATCGCTCTGCGCAGACGGCCAGCCGGTCGTGCTTTCCTCGACGTGCTTCGACCTGCTTCTATGCTCGAAGGCTTCTGAGCTCGGTGCGGACGCCATCCTAACCGGGGTGAGTGGCGATCGGATCTGCGGCGGACTGCTCCCGTTCGCGCAGCTCGCCCGACGGGGTCATCCCCTGCAGGCGATCGCCTTGGCCCTACGCGTTCGGCTGCCCTGGTCACTGAGTGCATGGGGTCGGCTTCGACAGCTCATTCTGTCACCGCTAGTCCCTGTGCCGCTCGTACGATTGCGCCGGCGACGCGCAGGAAGAGCAGCGTGGATGACATCGCTATTTTGGCGGTTGCTCGCGCGTGTACGGGAGGCGGCGCGGTATTCGGCGGGCCCTTTGCCCGACAGTCCGAACGAATGGATGACTGAGCTTTGCGAACGCGACATGCTGCCAGACGTCGCCGATCTCGGCGGACAGGTGGCGGCCCTTACGGGATGTGCGCCCTTTGATGTCTTCCTTGACTACGAGTTCGTGCGCTTCATGTTGGAATTGGACCCCGTGCTGCTGAGTCACGGGCACCAGTTTCGAGGACTGTATCGCCTGGCGATGGGGGAGACTCTGCCGAGGCGACTCCTAGACAGACAAGACAAGGCCCGGTTTGAACCGGGAATCGCTGCTGCAGCGCTTGCGGCAGGCGCATGGGAGATGCTCCGCGACCTATCGCACCTGGATGCGCTCGCGTCGCTCGGGCTGGTGGATCCGAGCGCTCTGCGTCGGCCGTTTAACGCATGGTTGGCTGCCTTGCGGCGTGGCGAACGAGAGGAGATCGATCCTGCCGATGAACGTTGGCAGCGAATGTGGCAACTTGTCTCTGTCGAGGCGTTCGTCCGTGAGCGAGGGCAGGGCCGGGACCTCGCGATCTGAGGGCAAATGACATGCGCAGCACGACCAACGAAGAAACCTCGGAAGGAAGCGACGTCGTCTGGACTCACGAGGTGAAGCTGGATGAGGCCGTGACGTTTCGCACCGGGCGCCGAGGAGCCTCGATGGTCGCCGAGTGGCCTGGCCTGGCCACCCTGGCGTGCGCACCGGACGGCACGCGAGCGCGGCTTGCACCGGCCAGAAGCGCTTCGCCAGGCGCCATTGAAAAGCTTCGGCGCGGGCAGGTGCGGGCGCTTTTGCGGGACTTGAGCGGCGGGCTCGCATTGCATGCGTCTGGTGTCGCGCTCGGCAGGCAAGCAGTCCTGTTTGTTGGGCCGAGCGGAGTGGGGAAGTCGACCGCCGCGGCGGAAATGTGCCTCCACCAACAGGCGCTGCTCCTGGCCGACGACATTGCTCTTGTCGACGCAGGCGAAGCCAACGTTCGGGTCCTCCCATGCGAGGAAGATCATTGGCTCGATTCCGAAGCATGCCGCGCGTTGGGAATTTCCCCGCGGCGAGGACGGTCGTCGTGGAACAAGCGGAAACTTCGTGCTGGCGGCGTTGCCGTCGAGGCGGCTACGTTGGCGCTGGTGGTGATGCTTCGGTTCGACGCCTCACTCGGAAAGCCCGCGGTGCGGCGCGTCCGAGGCGGAGATGCAGCGCGGTCCCTATTGGAAGCGGCCATCCGTTTCGACGTGGAAGACCGTCTGGCACGAACACGGGAGCTCGAACAAGTCACCAACGTGTATGCCCAGGCGCGGGTGATCGAGCTCGCTAGACCGATGTCCCCGCAGGGTGGCGTGGCCGAGTTCGTAACGAGCGCGCTCCAGGGGTCGGTAAGATGAGCGAGTCAATCGCCGCTTGGCGGGGAGCGCGCGCGCGATGCGCCGACGCGGTGCACACGCGGATGTTCGACGACGAGCTCGTGATTCTAGACCTCGCGAAAGGCGAATACTTCGCGCTAGACGAGATTGGGGCTCGACTTTGGTCCGGCTTATCCAGCGGGAAAACGGTTGAGCAGATCGCAAGCGACGTCGTCGCGGCGTATGACGTGGCCCTCGAGCAGGCGCTCGCGGATCTCGTCAGGCTGGCCGACGAGTTGTTGACTCGTGGGCTCATGGTGCGCGATGAAGCCGCACTTTCCAGCGGTCTCGACGATGACCGATGAAGGCTTGCATGCCCTGGCGCGGCTCCTGCTGCGTGCGTGCTCACCCGCCCGAGCCTACGCCATTCTCGTACGTGTAGGAGTGCTGTTGCCTTCGCGACGAAGTGCTGGCGAGGTGCTTTCCGGGCTGAGGCGCTTGCGCAGGTGCGGCACTTGTCTGACGCGTTCGCTCGCCATCGCGGCGAGAGCGCCCGACGTCGAGCTCGTGATCGGCGTTGCTCCTCGCCCCGGCCAGCAGCTCTTCGCGCACGCTTGGTTGGAGCTTTCCGGCATACCGATCGACCCAGAGGATGCGAGGGGGAGCGAGATCGTGCGCCTCCGCCATCCGAATCGAAAGCGAACGAGCGGTCGCGAGTGTTTGTCGCCGGCTGTTGTGATACGGTCGTCCACCGGAGGTGGCTAATATGCCGAGCTTGCGTGGTGCGGCCCTGGCCTTGATGGGCGGGGTTCTTGGGATAACGGTCACGGGGATGGTCGCAGCAGGCTGCGGTGGCGACGACGTGGTGGGCACGTCGGGCGACGGGAGCGCCGATCAAACCAGCGATCAGACCGCTGATCAGAACGGTGATCGAACCGGTGACGTCGCTCGAGACGTCGCTCGCGACGTGACGATTGAAGTGGGCATGGGCATGGACGTCGGTACCGGGGTGGACGCTGCGGATGCGGCTCGATCCGACGCGCACGACGCCACGATGACGGGCGACGCCGCCGATAGTGGAGTCGTCGTCCTCGCCGACGCTTCTGATGCGGCCCGTACGGACGCGGCCGATGCGAGCCGTGATGCCAGCGACGCTGGCAGCCTCTCCGAGGCAAGCGCGGTTGTTGACGCGAGTGACGCCTCCGACGCCATGGACGCCATGGACGCCATCTCGGACGTGTACGTGATTCCCGATGCGCTTCTCGGTTATGCCGCGCAATACGGAAATGCCTTTTGCCAGGGCATCGGCAAATGC
>JALYHV010000186.1 GCA_030776205.1 Myxococcota bacterium
CGCCTCGGCGCGGAACCTGCCAGGCGGTCATCGCGATCATGAGCGGCCATTCCAAGTGGGCCACCATCAAGCACAAGAAGGGCGCCCTCGACGCAAAACGTGGGAAGCTCTTCACGAAGCTCATCAAAGAAATCACCGTCGCGGCGCGCATCGGCGGGGGTGATACGAGCGGAAACGCGCGCCTTCGAAAGGCCGTGTCGGACGCCAAGTCGCAATCGATGCCGGCCGATACGATCCAGCGAGCCGTCAAGCGCGGGACGGGAGAGCTCGAGGGCATCTCGTACGACGAGATCATGTACGAGGGGACGGGCCCTAGCGGAACGCTCTTCCTCGTCGAAGCGTTGACCGACAACCGCAACCGCACCGTCGCGGAAATCCGCAAAATCTTCGAAAAGCACAACGGTGTCCTCGGAAGCGCCGGGACCGGTGCGTGGGCCTTCGATCGCAAAGCGCTCGTGAGCGTCGGCAAAGAGGCAACCGAAGATCAGCTCATGGAAGTCGGCGTCGGCGCGGGCGCCGAGGACTACCAGGACGGCGGCGATGAATGGCACTTGACCGCCCATCCGGACGCCGTCAATCTCGTCGTCGAAGCCCTGGAAAAGGCCGGCCTCAAGGTGAAATCGAGCACGCTGGCCTATGTCCCAAAGGTCAAAAAGCCGCTCGCCGGGCGCGACGCGGAGGTGGCCCTGAACCTGGTCGAGGCGCTCGACGATCACGACGACGTGCAGAACGTCTTTGCCGACTTCGACGTCGCGGACGAAGAGCTCGCGCGAATCCAGGCGAGCGCCTGAGCGTGGACCGCCGTCCGTCGGCGGTACATGCAGAGACCGTGCTTCGCGTTCGATGATCGTACTAGGTATCGATCCCGGCACGCGACACCTGGGATGGGGCGTGGTGGAGCGTCGCGGCACGCGACTTTTCCACCTCGCGCACGGCGTCATCGATACGGACACGAGCCAGCCGCTGGCCCCGCGCCTCGTCACCATCGAGCGCGCGTTGGTCGAGATAGTCGCGGCAGAGGCACCAGCGGTCGCGAGCGTCGAAGCCCTGTTCTACGCCAAAGACCCGCAGGCGGCGGCAAAACTAGGGCATGCGCGCGGCGTGGTCCTGCTCGTGTGCGCCCGTGCCGGCCTCGACGTGCACGAGTACGCACCGGCGCTCGTCAAGAGGGCCGTGACCGGGAGCGGTCGCGCCGACAAGAGCCAGGTGGCGCAGATGATCCGGGTCCTGCTCGGGTTGGCCGCCGCGCCTCCGTCCGATGCGGCGGATGCCCTGGCGCTCGCGGTGACTCACTTGCAACACGCGACGTTGCTCGCGATGGGCTTACGTCGTGGCTGAACGGCAGTGTGCATAACGCGCGTGCCTCGCTCGTCCATCGGGCCTACGCTGCGCCGAGGTCATCTCCGGGTCAACCATGCCAAAGCTCTTCCGTCCGGTCCATTTCGTTCGCGCGCGAGTCGTTGCGGTATGTGCCGTCTCCGCTGCGGCGGCGATGGCTCAAACGCCGCAGAAACCGGCGGCGCTCTTGCCGGACCAAGCCGTGTCCGCCGTGCAGAGCTTCTACGACAAGTCACAGACCTTCCAGAGCGACTTCCAGCAGAAATTCTGGGTCAAGGCCTACAACCAGGAGAAGAGCTCGAAGGGCCACGTCACGTTCGCGAAACCGGGAAAAATGGACTGGGTCTACGAGGACCCCCGCGACAACCGCGTCGTGTCCGATGGCCTCGTCATTCGCGTATACGAGGCGGCAAACAAACAGATGTTCGAGCAACCGGTCGACAAGTCGCAGTACCCCGCGGCCCTCTCGTTTCTGACGGGCACCGGGAGACTGTCGGACGCGTTTGCGTTCGAGGTCGTGTCCGGCGATCAAATGAAATTTACCGGCGGGTACGTGCTCGTCGGCACGCCCAAGCAGCCGACGCCCGCCTACTCGAAGGTGCTTTTCTACGTCGACACCGCGACATCGCAAGTACGCCGCGTCATGATCATCGACGGGCAGGGCAACCGGAATCGCTTCGACTTCGTCAACCCAAGGGTCAACGAGCCGGTGAAGGCGGGCGAGTTCTCGTTCACTCCGCCTCCGGGAACCTCCGTCGTTCGTCCGTGAGGCAACGAAGGCCCGCCCCACTCGCCGTGCAACGGCCTTACGACGGCTCTTTGCTTGGCGCGCGCGCCTGGGAGATCGGCGGAGCGGTTCATCGGTGAAACGACGACGCTCGCTCACTCATGTCGGGGGTCCCGTCGAGACGACCGGCGACCCGCCGATCGCTGCGCTGCTAGCGCATGCCCTCGACGTCGCTCCGCCCAGCGCTGTTGCGAGCGAAAGCGGCGGCGGGCGGCCCATCGGCGAGGACGACGCCGATCGCGTCCATGTCCACGGTTTTCACACCTATCCGGCTCGCATGCATCCCTTCACTGCCGCCCGTCTCGTCGCGGCGGCATCGCAGGCGGGGCAGACGCTGCTCGATCCGTTCTGCGGCTCAGGCACGGTCCTCGTCGAGGCGATGATCGCTGGACGGCAGGCGACAGGCACCGATCTCAATCCGCTGGCGATCCGCCTGGCTCGCCTCAAGACGACCCCGCGAGCGACGGAGGCGCGTCACGAAATCGTCGCGGCTGCCCAGTCCATCGCCGCGATGGCGGACGAGCGCAGGAAGCAGCGCGCGGGATCGTCGTGCTCGTATCCACGCGAAGACGTGGCCACCTTCGACCCTCACGTTCTGCTGGAGCTCGACTCGCTGCGCGCCGGCATTCGCGGATTGCGCGGCGGACCAAGCGCGTCGACCGTTCGCGAGGCGCTCGAGTTGGTCCTCAGTGCCATTTTGTTGAAGGTTAGCCGGAAGGCATCCGACACGTCGGATGCGCGCGCGCCGCGGCGGATAGCGGGGGGCTACCCTGCCCGCCTCTTCGCACGAAAGGCCCAAGAGCTTTCCCGTCGACTCGCCGAGTTTGCGGCGCTCGTGGGGCCGGACGCAAAGCCCGCACGGGTGACGGTGGACGATGCCGCTCGACTGCGGACGGTGGCTGCCGGCAGCGTGGATGCGGTGGTGACGTCGCCGCCGTACGTCGCCACGTACGACTACTTGGCGCACCACGCGCTTCGGATGCGCTGGCTCGCAATCGACTCGCGAGAGCTGCACGCGGGAGAGATGGGAGCGCGGCGTCGCTATGCCACGCTCGATCCGCGGGCTGCGCACGACGCGTGGTCACGCGAGCTTGAGGCGATGTTCCGCGAGATGGCGCGTGTGTGCCGCAAGGGCGGCCGCGTCGTCCTTCTTCTGGCCGACTCGGCAGTACGAGGCCAGGCCCTGCGCGCTGACGCGATGGTAGCGGCTGTCGCTCCCAAATCCGGGCTGCGGTTCGTTGCCCGTGCGTCGCAGCGTCGGCCGCATTTTCACGGGCCCACGGCGGATGCCTTTCGCCGTCTGCCGCGCGCCGAGCATGCCATCGCGCTCGAAAAGCGCTAAGTCGTGCCCCGCACGCATGCCTCTCATCGTATTTGAATCCGTCGAGGACGGACCGTCCGTCGAGACCGACGCCGCCACCGGCGGTCGGCTGATGGACCTCTGCGACGCGCGTGGAGCCCCGGTGCCCTTCTCGTGCCGCAGCGCGAGCTGTGGGACCTGTCGCGTTGACGTCCTCGAGGGACAGGAGTGGCTGGAACCGCCCGGTGACGATGAGATCGAGGTGCTTGGCGAATTCGGCGACGACCCTGCGCGGTGCCGTTTGGCCTGCCAAGCTCGCGTCCGTCCGGGCACGGGGCTGCTGCGTATCAGGGCCGCAGACGCCTGATTAGCGCCCAGATCGGCTCGACTGCGCCTCGATGGCCGCGCAGCGAACGGTGGTTACACGCGCTCAGCCCTCCGCGCGAGTATCCAGTCCGCGATGGCGTTGGTGATCTCGGGCCACGCCGGCTCGTTCAGCACCTCGTGAAACAGACCCTCGCGCGTGACCCATGTCTTGTCGGCGTTGCCGGCGGCATCGAAGAAGGCGCGTGCCCGCTCGATATTGGCAATGCGGTCCGCGCCGCTGGCGACGAGGTAGAGCGGCAGCTGGAGAGACGACGCGCCGTGAACGGCTCGCTCTTGGGCAGCCAACGTCTCTGTGTACCAGCGCGCCGTGGCGCGGCGGTTGTACAGAGGATCCTCGTCGACGGCTCGGATGCGGTCGACGTCGTGTGTGAGGTCCACGCCACGAATTCCAGTCGGTAGCGCCAGCTTGGGCAGGAAATGCGAGGCGACGCGCCCTACCGCGCGCTTCAGCGACGGAACCTCGAGAGCAAACCCGAAGAATGGGGAGCTCAGCACGAGACCCCTCCAGCCGCTCGGACGCGCGAGGGCCGAGGACGCTGCGATCAACCCGCCGAAGCTGTGACCTAGGGCGAACGAAGGCAGCCCGGCGTCCGTGACGAGCCGGGCCAGCTCGGCGGCGTCATCCAGATATTCGCCGAACCGCTCACAGTAGCCGCGCTCGCCCTCGGATCGACCGTGGCCGCGCAGGTCCACCGCGATGGAAGCGATCGCGCGTTCGGCCAAGGCCGAGGTGACGTGGGCGTAGCGGGCGGCGTGTTCGCCATAGCCGTGGAGCAGAGCCACCACGGCTTCGGCCTTTCCCTGCGGAAACGTCGAGTAGAAATAGAGCGCCGGACCGCCCGTTATCCGGCGCTCGAGTCTGCCCTGATCGCGGATGGTCATCGGCATGTCTCCTAGTCAAATCGGTTCGCGTAGCGTGGCCAGGTCATGATCGTCGCCGGGTCGCGAGCCGTCAGGGCACGCGGAGCAAAGCCTGCGCGTACCCGAAATGGGAGAACGAGGGCGGGGCGCCGGTCGCGGATGTCGGCGCGAGGAGCGCGCGCGCCCCTGCTCCCAAAACCAGCATCGAATAGCCGGCGGCGAGCTCGATCGAGCTCCAAGGCGACCACGTCATCGCCGCGTCGATTTCGTGCCCGAGCTCGGAGCGCGTGTTGCTCGAAGGCCCGGCGACCGTCGTAAGGTAGCCCGAGCGCCAGCTTCCTCCGGGCTCGGCCAGGCGTGCATAGCGGTATGCAAGGCTCGCAGTACCCTCACCCCAGGGCGTCACGGTAATCTTGGCGTTCGCCTCCTGCTCGTTCGACCACGCGAAGATATCCATGGCTCCGTGCGACGTGTGCACATCCGGCAGAATCGGGTCGAAGGCGCGGTAGGCGGAGCCGCCTCCGTCGCCGCTCGCGTGGGAGAAGCCCAACTGCACCGTCGGAGAGAGGACGATCCGCTCGAACACGCGTGCGATCTTCCCTGCGAGTGCCCACGCGGCGCGATCGCGGTGCAGATCGGCCGCGCGCCCGAGCTGATAAGCGCCTTCCAGCCCCCATGCCCAGCCCGCTGCGTCGCCGTGCAACCTCAGGGCACCCGTGTACGTCTGACCACGAACGGAGCTCTCCAGAGCGGCTGCGGGGTTCGTTTGCGCGAGGCGCGCGAGCACGTACGCCTCCACGGCAAAGAGGCGATCCTGCGCCCATTCGGCGCGACCACCGAACAGCTCGCCGTAAGCCTCGCCGAGGGAATTGCCCGAGGTCGAAAGGCTCGCGGCTAGCGCTTCGAAGGCCACCTCGCCGGTCACGGCTCGTACGCGCACGGCGTCCAGCGTTCGGCCAGCGGGGGCCCAGTCGGCGGTCCCGAGGAGCCGTCCCTCCCCCCACGCCACGGCCTGACGCCCGATGCGAACGAAGCTGGGGCGTATCGACTCGCTGTGGGCCTCACCCCATGCCTCGAAGGCTCCAGTCACGGCCGTCGCGCTCGGGCCGGATATCGCATCCGTCCCCGCCGCTACGTTCCAGACGCGAGCGTCCTGCAGGAGCACCCGTCCGGCGGCCCATCCGCGCTGCACGTCGAGCCCCAAGCGCGCGCGCTCGAGGAGCGTGCCGCGATCACGACCGTCGACATCGCGCCGGTACTCGCCTCGGGCGCGCGCTTCGAACAGCGGCACGAGCTGCCAATCGCCAAGTGCGAGCGAGTCCGGGGCGGGCGCTACGACCTGGGCGTCCGCGACCGAGGACCATGCGAAGAGGGCCAGCATCGTTCCAGCCAAGACGCGCGCCACGGCGGCGACGCTAACACGCAGTGGATCACGATGTCTTCTGCGCCTGATCGCCGCGGACGCTGTTCGCATCGAGCAGGCCCCTCGCCCGGGCCAGCAGCGCCTCGGGATCATTCAGTCCGGGGTCGTCGGTGACGGCCTCGAGCAGCGCGTCCAGCAGCTCGCCTATGATGCGCCCCGGCGCGAGGCCGAGCTCCCGCATCAAGTCGCGCCCGTTGATGCGGAGATCGCGCGTCGAGAACGCGACGCCGGCAGCGAGCACGCGCGCGACGTGGGCCTTGAGCCCCGCGAGCGCGCTCAGGTCCGCGTCGAAGTTGCGTCCCTTGGCCCGAACGTCGGCCTCGTTGAGGACGTACAAATCCTCGGCACGGGCGGGACCCACGCGGCGGAGCCACCGGCGCACCGCCCGGTCCGTCCATTCGTCGGAGTAATGGAACAGATGATGGCGAACGAGCGAGACCACCCGCGTGCGATCGTCGTTGGACAACCGAAGACGCGCCGCGATGGGCTCCGCGATCTCGGCTCCGACTCGGTCGTGATCGTAAAACGTCCAGTCCTGCGTCTCGTCGGACCACGCGCGCGTCTGGGGCTTGCCCACGTCGTGAAGCAGCGCCGCCAGGCGGAGGATCGGATCGCCGGCGCACGCGTCCATGCACTCCAGACCGTGGCGCCAGACGTCGTACGCGTGCCAGCGGTTCTGCTCCACACCCGCTCCGGCGAGCAACTCCGGACAGGTCACCCCCAATATCCCCGTTCTCCGCATGACCTCGAAGGCCCGCGATGGAAACCTCGCCTTCATGGTCTTCAGCCACTCGTCCCGCACGCGCTCGGCGGCTACCTTGCGGTACGTGTCGAGAGTGGGGAACATGGCCGATTCGGTCGCAGGATCGAGCGTGAGCTCCAAGGTGGCTACGAAGCGTGCCGCACGAAGCACGCGCAGCCCATCCTCCGCAAAGCGCTCCGTCGGATTGCCGACCGCACGGAGGATTCCTCGCGCGAGATCCCCTCGCCCGTCGAATGGGTCGATGAGCGTGCCATCGAGAGGATCTACGGCGATTGCATTGACCGTGAAATCACGGCGCGCGAGGTCGGCGACGATGTCGTCCACGAACGCGACCCAATCCGGGTGCCTTCCGTCCGAATAGGCTCCTTCGCCGCGCAGCGTCGTCACTTCGTACTGGTGCCCGTTCGCGACGACCGTGATGGTCCCGTGCTCCAATCCGGTCGGAATCGCGCGAGGGAAGACACGCAGGAGGTCGTTCGGCCGGGCGTCGGTTGCAATGTCCCAGTCGCTCGGATTTCGGCCGAGCAGCCAGTCGCGAACGCAGCCGCCCACGATCCAGGCGCGCGCGCCGTGCGACCGAAGCCGATCGCATAGCACCAGCACGTCCTTCGGCACGGCCGCGAGATCGACGCGATCCGGTTCCACGCCGCTTCTCTATCACGGGACGCTGCGACGGACGCGCTCGTTGCCATCGCGTCTGGCGCGCCGGAGTCATCGGTAGTCCGCCGACGGCCGCGCGTAACGTGGCTCGGTGTCGCCGCATCGGAAGCGGTGTACCGTTTCGCGCCGGTTCTGCGAAAATAGAGGGTCCTCGAACGATGACGCAAGACACTCTTCCCGTACCCGGGTCGGCATCCGGGTCCCCACTCGCGCCTCGAGCACCACTCCCTAGAGCGGCCTCCAATTCGCGGCGGCTGCTCTTGGTCGCAGGACTCGCGGTCATCCTCGTCCTCGCGGCCGCGGCTTATTGGCTTCACGCCCGCCGCTTCGAAGACTCGGATGACGCGCAGATCGACGGCAACATCAGCAACGTGAGCCCCCGCGTGAGCGGAAACGTCAGCGCCGTATACGTGATCGAAAACCAGAGCGTGAAATCGGGTGACGTTCTCGCCGAGCTCGACGTCACGGAGGTGTTGATCGCCCTCGCTGAGGCGAAGGCGCAAGTAGCGCTTGCGCAGGCGCAGCTCGGGGCCGAGGATCCGTCGGTTTCGATTACGCAATCGACGAACCAGAGCGCGCTGGCGTCGGCCCGCGCGGAGCTCGCGTCTTCGCAGGCTGCGGTCTCGGCTGCGCGGAGCGACGTCGAACAGCTCACCGCCCAGCTCGCGCAGGCATCCGCGAACGACCGCACCGCGCAGCTCGAGAGACAGCGATCGGAACGATTGTTGGCGCAGGGCGCCGTGTCCCAATCCGATTTCGATCAGCGCGCCAATGCCGCCGCCGCGTCGGCCGCCAGCCTGGACGCGCTTAGGCAGTCACTTGCGGCCGCCCGCGACCGCGTAATGCAACAGCAGGCGCAGCAGGGTGCGTTGCAGGGTCGCCTGACGGAGGTGGTGTCGAACGCGCCACGCCAGGTCGAGACCAGGCGTGCCTCGGTCGTCATGCGCCAAGCCGCGCTCGACCTCGCCAATGCGCAGCTCGCGCTTGCGGAGAAGAACGTTTCGTATACGAAGATAATTGCCCCGGTGACGGGTATTGTGGCGAAAAAGTCCCTGGCCCTGGGGGATCACGTCGCGCCGGGACAGCAAGTCGTCGCCATCGCGCAAACCGACACGCTGTGGGTCACGGCGAACTTTCGCGAGACGCAGCTGTCGCGCATGCAGCCCGGACAGCCTGCCAGCGTGCACGTGGACGCCATCGGCGTGGATCTCAGCGGTGTCGTGGAGAGCATAGGAGGGGCAACGGGATCACGCCTCAGCGTCTTGCCGCCCGAGAACGCGTCGGGAAACTACGTGAAGGTCGTGCAGCGCATACCCGTGCGGATTCGGCTCGATCCGGGTCAACCCGGCATGGACCGCCTGCGGATTGGAATGAGCGTCGAGCCCAAGGTGACCGTTCGATGAACAGGGCCGCGGGAGGCGGACCACCGCCTGTGGGAGCGCAGACCGCAAACCCTGCCCCTCGGAGGCCAGAGTACTTTTCTACAGGGTGGACCGGCGGGCGCAACCCGTGGGCGATCGCGCTCGTCGTCACCATGGCGACGTTCATGGAAGTGCTCGACACGAGCATCGCCAACGTGTCCCTTCCACATATCGCTGGGGACCTTTCGGTGAGTCAGGACGAGAGCACGTGGGTTTTGACCTCGTATCTCGTCTCGAATGCGGTCGTTTTACCAATCAGCGGGTGGATCTCGAGCAAGGTGGGTCGCAAGCGCTTCTACATGACTTGCGTCGCAATCTTCACCGTGTCTTCGTTTCTGTGCGGCGTCGCGCCGAACCTGGGCAGCCTGATCCTCTTTCGGGTGATCCAAGGCATGGGAGGCGGAGGCCTCGGCCCAAGCGAGCAAGCCATACTGGCGGACACCTTTCCGCCCGCCAAACGGGGGATGGCAATGGCCGTCTACGGGATGGCCGTCGTACTGGCGCCGGCCATCGGCCCGACGCTTGGAGGCTTCATCACCGACAACTTCAGCTGGCGCTGGGTATTTTTCATCAACGTCCCGGTCGGAGTGGCATCGCTCCTTCTGACGAGTCGTATCGTCAGCGATCCGCCGCACGTCCGCGCAGCGCGCGAAAGCGCGGGAGGAATCGACTGGCCAGGTCTCGCGCTCATTGCCGGCGGCCTCGCCTGCCTCGAGGTCGTGCTCGACAAAGGGCAAGAAGACGACTGGTTTCATTCGTCGTTCATCGCGACGTTTTCGGCCATGGCCGCCGTGATGTTGGTCGCGTTCGTTTTCTGGGAGTGGAATCATCCTCGTCCCGTCGTTGATCTTCAGATGTTCCGACGCAGGAGCTTCGCGGCGGCAAACGCGCTGATGCTCATGCTGGGGGTGGCTCTCTACGGTTCGACCGTCCTCCTGCCGCAATTCCTTCAAGTCCTCATGGGGTACACGGCGCAGCAATCCGGCATGGCGCTGTCGCCCGGGGGCCTGGTGGTTCTCGCGCTGCTTCCGCTCGTCGGGCGCCTCGTTTCGAAGGTCGATACGCGCCTCCTCGTCACCCTGGGGTTCGTCGTCCTCAGCGGATCCTTGTTTTATATGGCCCACACACTGAACGTTCAAATGGACTTTGGGACCGCCATTCGCCTCCGGGCGTTGCAATCGGTCGGTCTCGCGTTCCTCTTCGTGCCCATACAAACAATTTCGTATGCAGGTGTGCCGCCGGAGAAGAACAATCAGGTGAGCGGCATTCTGAACTTGTCGCGTAACATGGGCGGAGACATCGGCATCGCCTTCGTCACTACCCTCATTGCGCGCCGTTCGCAGTATCATGAGGCGAGCCTCTCCGCACATACCACCGCGTACGACGCGCAGTACCGAGACCGCCTAGCCGGTATGGCGAGCGCGTTCGAGCGCAGCGGCGCAAGCTCCCTCGACGCCGCGAGACGCGCGACGGCGGCGATATACCGCCAGCTGACGCTGCAGGCCACCCAACTCGCCTACTTGGACGCCCTGTGGCTGCTCGCCGTTGCCACGGCAGTCATGGTGCCCCTCGTCTGGTTGACGAGGCGACCGCAACCATTCGGCACCGCTCCTACCGCTCATTAGAGCGGTTGCGCGCCATCAGCGCTCGCAGCGCTGCCGATTCTTTCGCACACGGCGTCGGCGAATTGATCGGTAGTCGCCGTGCCGCCCAAGTCCGACGTCCGCAGACGCCCTCGATAGACGGCGAGCAACGCCTGCTCGATCTGGTTTGCCGCCACCTGCTCTCCGAGGTGATGCAACATCATGACGGCGCTCTGAATGAGCGCGGTCGGGTTCGCGACGCCTTTCCCGGCGATATCCGGCGCGCTGCCGTGCACGGCCTCGAACACCGCAGCCTCGCGCCCGATGTTTGCCCCCGGAACAATCCCGAGCCCGCCGACCAACCCGGCCCCGAGGTCACTCAGGATGTCGCCGTACAGGTTCCCCGTGACGATGACGTCCAGCCGGTTGGCGTCCCTCACCATTTGCATCGCGCACGCATCGACGATGGCCTCCGCCGGCTCGATATGCGGATACTGCAGAGCCGTACGACGAAATACCTCCAGCATCAGCCCGTCGCTCAATTTCATGATGTTCGCCTTGTGGACGCAAGTCACGCGCTTGCGGCCCAATCGCTCTGCGTAGCGGAACGCATATTCGCAGATGCGCGCGCAGCCTTTCTCGGTGATGAGCTTGATGCTCTGCGCGATGCCGGGCAGGATCATGAGCTCGAGCCCGGCATAGAGATCCTCCGTGTTCTCGCGCACGATGACGATGTCGGTCCCCTCGAAGCGCGGCTCGACGCCGGGGAGCGACCTCACGGGGCGAACGTTGGCGTAGAGATCGAGCGCCTGCCGGAGGGTGACGTTGACGGAACGGAATCCCTTGCCGATCGGTGTGCCTATGGGACCCTTCAGCGCCACGCGGTTGCGTCGGATGGACTCGAGCACTTCGTCGGGCAGCACCGTGCCGCGTTTTTCGGCGACCGCCGCGCCTGCGTATTGCAATTCCCAGTCGATGCGCACTTGCGCCGCCTCGAGCACGCGCATGGTGGCGTTGGTCACCTCGGGGCCTATCCCGTCGCCGGGAATGAGCGTGATGGCATGGGGCATCGCGTCAGAAGAGTAACCGAAGAGCGGAGCGCCTCGCCAGGCGCTGCGCTACCGCCACTTGCAAGATATCGAGGAGCTGGCACTCTCCGCCCCCTCTCTAGTGGGAGCTCTTCGCTCTCAGCGAAGCCAGAACGTGATCCGACTCGACGCCATCTCGAAGCAGCACGGCAAACAGATCCTCTTTCTCGATGCCTCGATGAGCATCTTCCGAGGCGAAAAGGTAGGCCTGGTAGGTCCCAACGGCTCCGGCAAGTCGACCATCTTCAGGATGATCGTGGGCGAAGAGCCGCCGGACGCAGGCCGTGTCACCGTCGATCGCGGGATCACCATCGGGTACTTCAGTCAAGACGTAGGCGAAATGCGGGGGCGTAGCGTCACCGAGGAGACGATGGCGGGGGCGGGTGAAGTCTCCGAAGCTGCCCGCCAGCTCCACGCGCTCGAGCACGCGATGGCGGACCCGACGAAGGCAGCGGAGATCGAGCAGCTGATCGAGCGCTTCGGACACGCCCAGGCGCGATTCGACGAGCTCGGGGGATACGCTTTGGAGTCGCGCGCGCGCGAAATACTTGCCGGGTTGGGCTTTCGTGAAGAGGTGATGGATCAAGACGTCGGCAAGCTGTCAGGCGGCTGGAAGATGCGAGTGGCGCTGGCGCGCATTCTCCTGATGCGCCCCGATGCGCTCTTGCTCGACGAGCCGACCAATCACCTCGACATTGAGTCGATCATTTGGCTCGAACGCTTTTTGCGTGGCTTCGAAGGCGGGCTGATCATGACGTCGCACGATCGCGAATTCATGAATCGTCTGGTGACCAAGATCGTCGCAATCGACGGCGGAGACATCACTACATATTCCGGTGATTACACGTTCTACGAACGGCAGCGCCTGATCGCCGAAGCACAGCAGGAGGCGCAGTACGCACGCCAGCAAGCGATGCTAGCCAAAGAGCAGGCGTTCATCGACAAGTTCAAGGCGCGAGCCAGTCACGCCGCTCAGGTTCAGTCACGCGTGAAGAAGCTCGACAAGATCGAAAAGGTGGAGCCTCCCAAACATCGCAAGGTGCTGGAGTTCGATTTTCGCGCTCCCCCTCGCTCGGGCGACGACGTCGTGAAGCTCGCGGGCGTGGTGAAGGGCTACGGCGGTCGCTCGATTTACGACGGCCTGGACTTGCTCGTCCGTCGCCGGGAGCGCTGGTGCGTAATGGGCATCAATGGATCCGGAAAGTCGACGCTCCTCAAGCTCGTCGCGGGCGAAACGGAACCGGACGCGGGAAAGGTGACGCTCGGCGCGAGCGTGAAGCTCGGCTATTTCGCTCAGCACGCGATGGAGTTGCTCGACCCGGCGGAGAGCGTGGTCGACACTCTGAGGAGAACGTTTCCGCTCGCAACGCTCGGGTCGATGCGCACCCTTGCGGGGGCTTTTGGTTTTTCAGGCGACGACGTGGAAAAGTCTTGTCGCGTGCTTTCTGGCGGCGAGAAGGCGCGCCTCGTGCTTGCCTCGATGCTGTATGACCCTCCTAATTTCCTGGTTCTCGACGAGCCGACCAACCACCTCGATCTGGAAACCAAGGAGATGCTCATGAAGGCTCTCGCCACCTACGACGGCACGATGCTCTTCGTCTCCCATGATCGTCAATTTCTCGCCGCTCTGTCGAACCGCGTGCTCGAGTTGACGCGCGAAGGAGTTCACGTCTATGGCGGCGGCTACACGGAGTATGTCGCACGTACGGGCCACGAGGCGCCAGGCGCGTGACGTGACCCTCGTGAGCCGCGGACTCACGGTCGACCCCCCCGCTCAGGCGAGCGGGCTCTTCTTGGCTTCGAGTTTTTCCCAGCGCCCGGCGATCCGTGCCGCTTCGCGGCGGGCCGCTTCTAGCTTGTCCTTCAAGCTCGCGACGTCCGGACGGGGGCTCGAGGACATCGGCCTGGCGTAGGCCTCTGCGAGCAGCGCCTCGAGCTGCGCGACCTTTTTGTCTGCGGCATCGACCGCGTCGACGACGGCCTCTAGCTCCAGTCGCTCCGCTTGCGTCAGTCGGGGCTTCGTTGCCGCGCCGGCGGTCGGCGACCCCGACTTGACGGCCGTTGTTGGAGACTTCGCTGCCGCAACCGACGGAGGCGCTCCGCGGCGAGAGTCTCTTTGCGCGACGAAATCGGTGTAGCCGCCCGCGTAACGGGTGACGGTCGGTAAGCCGGACCCCTCGCTCGGCAACTCGAAGGCGAGGATCGCGGTAGCAACACGGTCAAGAAACGCTCGATCGTGAGTTACGACGATCACGGATCCTTCGTAGCCGTCGAGCAGCTCTTCGAGCGCAGACAACGTCGGTAGGTCCAAGTCGTTCGTCGGCTCGTCGAACATCAGGAGATTCGCGCCCTGGCGTAGCACTTTCGCCAACGCGATCCGCGCCCGCTCGCCCCCAGAGAGGGCACCGACCTTTTGCCGCTGCCTCGCCGCGTCGAACAGGAAAAGCTCGAGGTAGCTTCGCAGCTCCATTGCCTCACGACCGCGGATGCCGAGATCGACGATCGTACTCCCGTTCTCCCCACGCACCTCGTCGAATATGGAGTTCGTGTCGTTCAGTTTGGCTCGCGCCTGATCGAGGTACGCGACGCGCGTGTTCTTTCCCACCACGATCGCACCTGCCTTGATAACCGGTGCGTCGGGCGATCGTTCCCGTCCTCTCTTCTCTTCTACGGCAGCGAGAATGGCGCGCATCAGGGTGGTCTTACCTACCCCGTTCGGCCCCACCACGCCGATGCGCTCGCCTCCCGGGACGATGAGATCGAAAGGCGACTGAAGCGGGCGCGCACCCGCGTTCACGGCCACCTGGAGTCCCGTTAGCTCCAGGATCGCGCTTCCCTGACGGGGCGCCGCTGACGCGAGGAGGGACACCTCGCCCGGTCTTCCGGATGTCGCCGGCGCGCGCGACTCGAGCTCGAGTGCCCGCCCGATACGTGCCTTTTGCTTCGTCGCACGCGCCTTCGGTCCACGCGCGAGCCACTCGCGCTCGCGGCGCAGTGCGTTCTGGCGATTCTGCTCCACGCGCTCTTCGTGCGCGAGGAGCTCCGTCTTTTTGCCGAGATAGTCGCCATAGCTTCCCGGGTACGACATGAGTCGGCCACGCTCAATTTCGACGATCCGCTGCGCGATCGCGTCAAGAAAGTATCGATCGTGGGTAACGAGAACGACGGCGCCCGCAAAATCATTGGCGAGAAATCCTTCGAGCCATGCGGCGGTGTCGGCATCGAGGTGGTTGGTCGGCTCGTCGAGAATGGCGACGTCCGGGCTCGCGACCAATAGCTGAGCGAGCGCGATGCGACGACGTTCGCCTCCACTCCTGACGCCGCACGGCCGTTCGACGTCGCCGACTCCGAGCTTGTCCAGGAATCCGAGCGCCTCGTGGCCCCGCTCCCAGCCACCGAGTCGCATGATACTGTCGTCGAGATTTGCCTGCTCGTGGACGAGGGCGTCGCTCTCCCCAGCGTCAACGTTCTCTCCGAGGCGCGCCGTCACGGCGGCATGACGCGCGGCTGCCGCGGTCCACTCGGTGAGCGCGTCTTCGACGACCTTTCTCGCGCTCGCCTCCGGATCGAGAGTCGGCTCCTGGGCCAGGTAACGGACGGTCAGCCCGCGTCGGACGCTGATGGTGCCCGCATCCGCTGCCTCAACGCCGGCGAGAATCTTGGCGAACGTCGACTTGCCGGCGCCGTTGGCCCCAATGAGCGCGACTTTTTCGCCACGTGAAAGGGTGAACGACACGTCTTCCAAGACCACATGAGGGCCAAAGGCTTTGCGGATGTGTTGTGCGGTGACGGCGGGCATGCGGTAGCTCATTCCTTACCACGTGCTTTCTTCCACGAAGCGTTGCCCTCGCGATTTGCTGGGCGGATCGGGCGCCGATCGGGCGCATTTGCGGCGTCTTCGTCGAAGGGGGTCGGGATCCTCGCTGCGGTGCAACAACGTTTCTGGCGGGCACAGCGGCCAACGGCAGACGTGTGCGTCAACGCAGCGAATCCCGGTGCGTGCGCTCGGACCTTTGCGTTTTCGTCCACCCGGGGGACGAAGGATTCAACGATTGGGAAAGAAAAGCCCCCGGCAGAGCGAACCGTTTTTTACGCGGCACCCCAACGTGGTCTTCGGCTGCCAGGGAACCCGCACCCGCCGCGGTCCCGTCGTCGTC
>JALYHV010000187.1 GCA_030776205.1 Myxococcota bacterium
GCTTGACCGAAGACACGCGACGTTCGAAGCCGGGCACCCGCTTCTCCACCGCCGGCCCGGCGATGGGCGCGGCGTTGCTTGCCCTGGAGCAACGCGGTGTGCGACCTTGTAGTTACTGCCGCCCGTCGCCGCGATGGATCAGCCGGTCAGCCGCTTGATGCGCGCGCGTTGAAGGGCGCCTCCGTGGCCATCCTGCTGACCTTCCTGACCCGCATCGACCGGTCTGTGGCTTGCTATTGCCGTGCCGCCAGCGCACTCTTTGCTAGCCATGTTAAATGCCTTCGTTATCGCGAACCGCGAAGGCATTATCGCGCGCGCACAAGCGCGGGTGGCGACGAGGTCGTTCCCGAAGCCCAGCGACGTGGAACTGACCAACGGCATTCCGGTCTTCTTGGACCAGCTTGGCGCTGCGCTGCGCCTCGCGGAGTCAAGCGACGTGATCGACCACGAAGAACTGCGTCGGACAGCAGGACGACACGGTCACGACCTTCTTCGACTCGGCCTCACCGTCGCGCAGGTCGTTCGCGACTACGGCGACGTCTGTCAAGCGATCACCGACCTCGCCGTCGAGCAGCGGGCGCCGATCCCGCCCGAAGAGTTTCGAACGCTCAATCTGTGCCTCGACGATGCGATCGCGGAGGCCGTGACGGAATACGGGTGTCAGCGCGAGCGCGCGATCGAGGTGCGGGGAACGGAACGACTTGGTGATCTCGCCCACGAGCTGCGCAATCTGCTCAATACGGCGGCGATGTCGTTCGAGATGATCAAGAGCGGAAAAGTTGCCATAGGCGGAAGCACGTCAGTCGTCCTCGACAGGAGCTTGATGGGGCTACGGGACCTCATCGATCGTTCGCTCGCCGACGTGCGTCTTGACGCAGGCATCGAACGCCTGGAACGCATTTCCGTCGCGGCGTTCATCGAGGAGGTCGAAATCGGCGCGCTGATTCAGGCGCAGGCGCGCGGGGTGCAGCTGGAAGTCACGTCTGTCGACCGTACCGTGACCATCGAGGGTGACCGGCAAATCCTCGCGGCGGCGGTTGCAAACCTGTTGCAGAACGCGTTCAAGTTCACGCCTAAAGCAGGCCACGTCTCCTTCAGAACGTTTGCGACCGAGGACCGTCTCCTCTTTGAGGTCGAGGACCAGTGCGGAGGCCTTCCGCCAGGGAAAGCGGAGGATCTGTTCCGTCCATTCGAGCAGCGCGGGCTCGATCGCAGCGGCGTCGGGCTCGGCCTCTCTATCTGTGTCAAGGCAGCGAAAGCGAGCGGCGGCGAACTTCGCGTCCGGGACCTTCCCGGAAAGGGGTGCGTGTTCACGATCGATCTGCCGAGGACGCCGCCGCCGCCGCTGGCGGTCATCGACGGCGGGAAAGCCCGCCCGCTCACCAAGGGCGTGGAGGCCGCGGGCGCAACGCTCGCGCGCGGGATCGTCGCGCCGAAGGCGCGGGCCATCTGACCTCCGGAAAGGCTCTCGACTCGCAGGCGAGCGATCCGCGCGTGATGTCTGGTCACGCCGACCCGCCGGTTAACTCTCGTCGGGTCACCCCCGGCCAAACTCGGTTAACCAACGGGTCACCCGTCTCGACCCGTTCTCGTTCGTGAGAGCACGAGAATGGACCCCTGACGTGCGGATTCAACCGCGCCGCGCCCGCCGATGCGTCTCATGAGAGCGCCCGCAACACGAAAACCCCACCGATTCGCGGCGGGGCTCGGTGTTAACCAACCGGTCGCGAAGTTCGCGAGACCGATGGAGTGGCTCCGACTGCAGGACTCAAACCTGCGACCCGGCGGTTAACAGCCGCCTGCTCTACCAACTGAGCTAAGTCGGAACGGGAGAGCCCGACCTTTACCTGCCGGGATCCGCACCGTCAAGGCGATCGCCCCCCGCGGGAGCACCGCTTCGATTTGGCTCAAACCGTCGCGAATGCCGCGTCCGAGAGGTCGATCGGGCTTCGATCCTCCTCCGCCATCAGCCGCGCCTTGAACTCGACCTCCGGCAAGACAGTCCTCGCGTAGTAGAGCGCGGCTGCGACCTTGCCCTCGTAGAAGGCGCCGTCCGGGTGCCCGGCGGCGACCGACCCCTTCTTCGCGAGCGCGATGGCCGCGCCCTCGAGCAGCATCCACGCGACGGTGGTCTCGGCCATCATCTCCAGAAACCGGTTCGCGTAGAGCGGCACCATGCCGAGCTTGCCCGTCTGAAACCAGGTCAGCATCCGCATCGCGCTGGCGCCGAGGGCCTCTTGCGCCGCGCCGAGCCCCTTCGCGGCAAGTCCCAGGGTCGGGTCGTTCGCGTGCCCCTGCACGAACTTGCCCACGTCGCCGAGATACGCCTGCAGGTTCGCCCCGCCGTTCTGGCCGAGCTTGCGACCGACGAGGTCCATCGCCTGGATATGATTGGTCCCCTCGTAGATGCTGAAGATCTTCGCGTCCCGGCAGTACTGCTCGACCGGGAAGTCCTTCGTGTAGCCAACCCCGCCGTACGTCTGAATCGCGGTCTCGCACACGCGAAAGCCCTGGTCGCTGCCGTACGCTTTCACGAGCGGCACGAGCAAGTCGACCTGCCCCTGGTGGTAAGCGGCCTTCGTCTCTGCTTCGGCGCCGCCCGGCGCGCCCGACTCGAGGAGCGCGCGCACACAGTCCTGGTGGTGGGTCAGCTTCACGGCGAGCGTGCGAATGCCCTCCACGCGGGACTTCATGTCGAGCAGCATCCGGCGCACGTCCGGGTGCTCGATGATCGCGACGCGCGGCGCGGTGGCGTCCTTCCAGTGCGTGATGCTCGAGCCCTGCTTGCGCTCCTTTGCGTAATCGAGCGCATTGAGAAAGGCGCTCGACGCGACGCTGATGCCTTGCACCCCCACCGCGATGCGCGCGCTGTTCATCAGCTTGAACATCTGCGGCATGCCCTGGTTCAGCTTCGCGTCGCCGCCCACCGGCCAGCCGACGCAGTGCCCGGCGTCGCCGAAATTGAGGACGCAGGTCGCTGACCCGTTGATCCCCATCTTGTGCTCGATGTTCGCCACTGTGACGTCGTTCGGCTCGGAGAGCGTCCCGTCTTTGGCGGAGCGGATCTTGGGAACGATGAAGAGCGTCAGCCCCTTGGTGCCTTGCGGCGCGCCCGTCACGCGAGCGAGCACGAGGTGCACGAGGTTCTCGGCGAGGTCGTGATCACCTCCGGAGATGAATATCTTGGTGCCGCGAATCGAATAGCTCCCGTCGGCGTTGCGGGCGGCCGTCGTGCTCGCGCTCCCGACGTCGCTGCCCGCCTGCGCCTCGGTGAGGCACATCGTTCCGCCCCATTGGCCGCCGAACATTCGCGGGCAGTAGAGCTGCTTCTGCTCGTCCGTGCCGAACGCGGCGATGACCTCGGCCGCGCCAAACGCGAGACCCGAGTACATCGCGAACGCCGTGTTCGACCCGCTGATCATCTCCTCCACGAGCACTTGCAGCGAATGTGGCGCGTTCGCCCCGCCCCACTCTGCATCGACCGCGAGCTGCTTCCACCCCGCGTCGTAGAGGCTCCTCCACGCCTCCTTGAAGCCGCCCGGCGTCAAAACGTGACCGTCTTCGATGCGACACCCCTCGTGGTCTGCCACGGAGTTGAGCGGACCGATGACCTCGCGCACCCACCGGTAGCATCCGGCCAGCGTCGCCTTGCACTCGTCGACGCCCCAGGCCGCAAACGGCGGCTTTCCCACGAGCTCGTCGATTCGAAACTGCTCGAACAGCACGAAGTGAAGCTCGCGAAGGTCGGCCTTGTAGCGGTTATACGCCTGGATGGGCTTGGCCACGGCGGCACTCTCCTCGGGGCCAGCTGGCCCACCGAATGAACCGCCATTCAATCTAATGCGCCGCGCCGCCGTGCGCCAGAATTCGGGCGGTGCTGGCGCTCTCTACAGCTCGGCGCGGACGAGTACGAACTTGTTGCACAACGTTTTGTCGGTGACCTCGCGGTACGACTTGGCGCCGACTTCGCCCTTCAGGCCCCCGATGCGTCCGTGCTCGGTCACGAAGTACATGACTTTGGCGCCGTCATCGCGCCTCTTCTTCAGCCAGGTGGTGAACGTGGCGCCCGTCGAGACGAACGCAGGAATGTGGTTGCCGGTATAGAAATTCTCGCCCTTCCAGTTCATCTGGTAGGCGACGAGCGCTTCGTCGGGCGACGCGCGATCGGCATAGTAGGCGGCGATGACCTCGTGCTGCCCCCAGTGGGGCGACGTTTTGGTCATGTACACGTCGAGCCCCCAGCCCGCCCATACGATCGATAGCGCGCACATCGCCGCGACCGCGTGGGCACGTACGACGCGCGCGCTCAGCGCCAGCGAGAGGACGACAGCCACCGTCGCGAAGCCGGCAAGCGCGGCGGAGAAGTCGAGCGAATCGGGCCAAGCACGACGGTAGTTGTAAGTGAAGAGCTGCAGCAGGCGGATCGCGCCCGGCTGGTCGGCGTTCTCCGGTTTGATGACGAGATCGCGGGCGATGAGCACCAAGAAGAGCGCGCTCGAGACGACGCCCGCGGCCAGCATTCGCGAGGCGTGCGCCTCGGTGACGGTCATCGGCTGGGTCTCGGCGCTCTTCTCCTCCTTCGAGCGGAAGAGAAAGGCCACGAGCACCGACAGCGCAGCGCCAGCCGCGATCAGCAGCACGCCAACGACGATGGACGGCTCCGCGAGCCGCCCGTCGGGCTTGTTTCCCCAAAACGAGCCCTCCTGCGTGCGCGCAACGCCCATGGCCATCAGCGCCACGCCCAACCCCATGCCCGTGAAATAGACGGGCACCCCTCGACGCCGCCAGCCGGACAGGGCAAGGAGCGGCCGCTCGCCCAGCATCGCGTCCAGAACGACGCCGATCAGCATCGCGACGGGCGGCACCGCCGGGAAAATGTAGTGGTGGAACTTCGTGCCCATGAACGAGAAGAGAGCGAACGCCAGCACGAACCACATGCAGAGGAGCACCGACGTGTCTGCGCGGTCAGCGTCCTCCTTCGACGTGCCGCGACGCAGCCACCACGCGAGTCCGAGGGGCGCGAGGCCGGACCAAGGAAAGAGCGCGTAGCCGAGCTGCCAAATGTAGAAACGGAAGCTCGTGTCGTCGCCCTCGTTCGTGTCGTGCACGTGATGGAAGGCGCGATTGAACATGTCGTGAAAGATGAGGCGATCAGTGAACGGCGGCCCGTGCCGCACGTACATGGCGATGTACCAGGGCAGCGCCACGACCGGCACGATGAGCAGCAGACCGCTCACGATCTCGAACTGCGTCAGCTCCCGCACGATGCGCTGCAATCGCGTGAAGAAGTCTTCGCTCGGTCGCGACGCGGCGAGGTAGGCGAGCGTGATGAGGACAGGAAGGCCGAACCCGGCGGGCCCCTTACCGAGCGTCGACAGCGCGGCAAAGAACCATGCCGCGAGGTAATAGAGCCTCCGCAAGCGCCGCTCGCCCCAGTTCAGATAAAGCACCGATCCGAGCAAGACCGCCCAGAGCACTGCTTGCAGCGCCGGCTCGAAGGCACCGACGGTGCGCCACACCATGCCGCCGAACGTCTCCGGCGTCGGTCCCGTCGAGTGCGGGATGCTGGCCGGGAGCGTCGAGTGGCAGTCCTCGTTGCCGGGCAGACCGCAGTTTCCACCACCCGACCCGCTTCGAAACTCGTCCCAGTGCGGATGAAAGCCGTGCGCTCCCGAGCTCCACATGAACTCGAAATTGCGCGACACGAGATAGAGAATCTGCGGGATGGCGCAGAGCAGGACGGAGCCGAATACGAGATGCCAGGCGGTCAGCCGCAGCCGAGCTCGGCCAATGACCACTTCGTACGCGCGCACGACGCGGTCCTCGTCCGTCCGCAGGCCGACGAGCACGAGCCCCATACACGCCGTCATCGCGCCGACGAACGGCATGTCCGTCATCGTCTGGTGCGCGATGAAGTACCAATCGGGCATCGTCGCGAGCACGATCGTCCCGAGCAGCGCGGCACGCCGCCCGAAAGTCCTGGCGACGCCCTTGTAGAGAAGGTAGAGCGCCACGATCGTCAGGAGCACGACCGGCGCGCGGACGGCCCATTCCGGGTGCATCACCGGCTGCGTGCCGTCGCCGATGAGCATCTTGTCCGGCTGGTAATGGACGCCGAGCGTCGCCATCGATATGGCTTGCATCCACATGTCGAGGACCGGCTTGCTCCAGAACCAACCGTCCTGCGCCCACCAAAGGCTTATCCAGTCGTCCCGCGAAAGGATCTCGCGCGATACTTCTCCGTAGTGGGTCTCCCATGGATCCCAGAGCGTGTAGCTCCCGAGGAACGGAAAGTAGAGGACCGCGCCGAGCGTCACGACCCAGAACCCGTGCCTCTGCCATAGCGATCGCGCCTCTCCGGCCTCGTCCGTCACCCAGGCGCCGAGGTCGCGTCCAACGCCGAACACCGCTGCGACGGCGCCGACGAACGTCAGCGCGACGAGCATCCCCCACATTCCCTGGGGCAGGCCCCGGCCAGCCGTCGCAAAGCCGAGCGCGAAGCAGAAGAGCAGGAAACCAGCGACGAGCATTCCGAACGACCGCGCCATGGCGCGAACGCTGGTCGAGCTCGCGACGCGGTCGTCCGGGTCATCGAACGTACCGAGCAAATCCATGACACCCCACGCCGCCACCCCCACCAGCAGCGCACCGAGCGGAACGCCCCAGCGGAGCTGCCCGTGGCGCGCCATGAGCAGCGTGGCGAAGAACGACGCGATCAGCGCGGTCGATCCGCCGCGCGCGAGCCGCAGCCGATTGCCGCGCGGAACGAGGGGCGTCCGCTCCTTCGGCGGCGGCTCGTCGTCCGCCGGCTGGCCGTCGCCCGCCTCGTTGTGGAGCGACGGCTCCTTGGAAGTGGCTGGCCCCGCGTCACGACCGACGGAATGGCGCAGGTCCGCTCCTGCCGCGGCAAGCGGCTGCACGCCCAGGGAGCCCAGCCCGGCAGCATCGTGTCCCGTTGCGCCGGGAGCGCCGGGCACCGCCAGGGCCGCGATCGGTGCCATCGGAGCCATCGCCGGCAGCGGTGCGATGCCCACCTCCGGAGGCGCCGGCTCCATCAAGTAGAGGATGAACGCCACGAGAAAGCAGATCGCCGCCCCTCCCCAGATCAGCGCGGACGGCATCGATCGCGTCGGTCCGTCGCTTCCCGTCATCGTCAGGACGAGATTGAGGGTGACGAGCGCGACGCCTCCGATCGTCAGGACGCGACGCGCCGTGGCCATGGAAAATGGCACGCCACCGCTGCTCTTCGGGCGGGTGGCGACCTTTGCCGGCTCGCTGCTGTTCGTCTCGGTCATGTCCAAGTTGGCTGGGCGTAGCCGAAAGGGCCCAAGTGCCGCGCACGACGGATTAGCAACTTTGCGCTCCGGGCACTAGGTGGTTGGCGATCGAAGCGGTCCAGGTCGGCCGCGGGGCCGGTGCGAGCGGGGAAGACATCTCGTCCGGCATCGTCGTCCGGCGATGGCGACCGCGCCAGCCAAGCCGTTGATTGCTGGAGGCGTTACAGCGAGGGTCGTTCCTGGCTGCGCCCATTGAAACGCAGTGCACGGAGGCGCACGGCTGGCGCGACGAACGCTCCCGCGTCACTCCACCATGTCGACACCGCCTTGCGCTGGCGGGTCATCCCGTCGCACCGCTCGAGGGCCTCGAGCAAGCTGTCGGTGAAGCGCAGGTTGCCGACCGGGCGCACGATGCGTCCCTTTTCGACGAGAAAGCAGCCATCGCGGGTCAAGCCGGTCATGACCGCGCGACGGGGTTCCAACAACCCGTTCACGTAGTGAAGGCGGCAGACGTAAAGACCGCGATCGACGCCCCGGATCAGCTCGTCGACGTCGGACGCCGACCCGCCCCCCAGGGCGAGCGAAGTGGCGCCGACTCCCGCCGCCGAGCTGAACGCGGGCGGAAGGGCGCTGCCGGTCGAAGAGAGCGGTGCGGCGTCCGTGCTCGCCCGAGCCGCGTGCGTGCGGTCGTAGAGGACCGCGCGCGCCACCCCGCCTTCGATGAGCGGCACACGCTTGCGCGTCGTGCCCTCCCGATCGAACGGCGTCCCAAAGCCGAGATCGGAGTCGTCGAGCGGGTCTTCCACGATGCCGATCGACTCGCCCGTGATCCGCGTCTGCAGCCGTCCGGCGAGCGGGCTGCTGCCCTGTTCGACTTCGGGCGCGCCAAACGCGATCGCGGAGAGCCACTCCAGCAGCTCGGTGACCGCCTCGGGCTCGAGGACGACGTCGTAGGCGCCCTCATCGAGCGACACCGGCTCGCGAGACATGTGGCAGACACGTATGGCGCGCTCCGTCTCCTCCTGCATCCGCAGCGCGCGGACGTCGCGGTGCAAGTGGCCGCCGTAGCCCGCGGCGCCGCCTGCGCCCGCGCTTTCTAGTGCCCACACGCGGAAGCCTGCGACGCTTGCATCGTGGGATCGGGCACAGCCTCTCGTCGTCGCCACGGCCGTGGACGTGCGTGTCGTCTCCAGCATCCCTGCGCTTACGAGCCCCGCCCGCTCGACGGCAAGAAGGACCGGCGCGAGGCGAGACGCGCGCTCTTCGGGGCAGGCAGAAGCCGTGGCCTGCTCATAGCGCCGTGGTGGAGCGGACGAATCCCCGCCGCCCGCGGCGGGGCCTGCAAACCCGGGAAAACCATCGACTTCGGGGACCAGCTTCGCTGCGGCGGCGGTGCTTCGCACGAGACGCACCAGCTCGTCGCGCTCGAGGCGGCTCGTCAACGACTCAGCCACCCGGCGTCCCTGCGCCGCGCGGACCACCGCTTGCGGCTCCGCGAGCTCCATGTGCTGTCCGAGGGCACCCATCGCGAAGCGCGCGCACCCTCGCGCCGCGAACCGAGCGCATATCTCCACCTCCGGCTCGCCGGACGCGTCGAGCGCGTCCTTGCATAGAGTGAGGAGCTCGTCTCCGGTCACGACGCGCTCCCGATCGTGACGTCGCGAAAGCGGGCGGGTGCAGCGCCGTGGCCGACCTGCATGATCTGCATGGGGTCGCCCTTACCGCACGAGGTTATCCCCCAGAGCCGCCGCTCGCTTTCACCGCAAATTGCGTCGCACGAACGCCAAAAGACCGGCGTGATGCCTGTGTAGAAAGGGTCGCGCAGAACGCGGGTGCGCTTGCCATTCTTCACCTCCCACGCGATCTCGCACGAGAACTGAAAGTTGAGGCGCACGTCATCGATGCTCCAGCTCCGGTCGGTCGCCATCAGGACGCCGTCCTGCGTGTCGCCGACCAAGTCATCGAGCGAGCCGCCGGCGCCCGCTTCGAGCGACACGTTGACCATGCGGATAATCGGCGGCCGGTTCCACCCGTCCGCTCGCATGGTTCCCGTCGAGCTCCGGCCGAGGGCGGCCGCCGTCTCGCGGCTGGACAAGTAGTCGACGAAGATGCCTCGATCGACGAGGGGGCGCTTGCCGCCGGGGATGCCCTCGTCGTCCCAGCCAAAGGTGCCGTTGCCGCCTTCGCACGTCGCGTCGGCAACGAGCGTCACGAGTGGGGACCCGTAGCGCAGAGTCCCGAGGAGGCGAGGCTGGAGAAACGAGCCGCCTGCCAGCGTGATTTCGCTGCCGAACACGCGATCGAGCTCCGTCGGATGACCGCACGACTCATGGATCTGCAGGCCTACCTGGCTTGATTCCAGGAGAAGAGCGCGCGCACCGGTGGGGCATGGCGGCGCGACCAGGAGCGCGAGCACCTCCCCCTTCACGCGGTCCACGTGCGAGAGCAGATCGAGCTCGGCCACTCGCTCCCAGCCGGCCTGGAATCCGTCGCCTCCCCGCCAGGTCGGGTAGCTTCGGCGCTGGGAAATGCCGTGTTCGCCGCGTGCGAAGACGTGCATCCCGTGCGTCCCGTATAGAAACGCCTGGGACACGTCCGTCCCCTCGGTCGTCACGAGCCGCTTCTGCTGGCGTGTCCAGGTCATCCACGCTTCGGCGCTGACGAGCCGCGGGTCGCCCGAACGGAGCGCGCGGACGGGTGCGTCGAGGACGGCGAGCTTGTGCTCGAGCGGTACCTCGAAGGGATCGATCGCAAAGCGTGTCGTGTACGTGCCGCGCGACGGTGGTCGCTCGGGGAAGACGACAGGACGTGGCGCGAGGGGCGCCGACGCCCGGGCGATCGCGAGGGCGCTCTCGACGGCCGCGATCACGCTGCCTTCGTCGAGGTTCGCCGTGCAGGCGAACCCCCACGTCTTTTCGCCGAGCACGCGGACACCGATCCCACGCGACGACTCGCGCATGACCTGATCAGGCCGTCCGTCGCGTACGCTCAGGCGCTCACTCTCTCCCTCGACGTACCGCGCTTCGGCGTAGCGCACATCGCCGCGTTTCTTCGACCAGTCGATGACCGCGTGCATCGCCGCGTCGACGGCCGGATCCTGCTTCGGTTCGTGCGGGCTCTTCGGTCGGGCGGTCATAGGAGCCAGCGCAACGTATCACCGTCCGGCCGGTCGTCTCGCCGCTCCCGCTCACTCCACGACTTCGAACTGAGCGCGACCGACGAGCTGGCTGTCGTCGGTCTCCACGTCGACCGCCCAGGCTCCCACGAGCGAACCGGGGATATCCCGGCCCGACAGCGACGAGCGAAGGCGGACCACGCCCTTTGGCCCAGGAATGCGGGAGGTCTCCTCGGACGAACGGTGCACCTCGCGCGACTCGAGACGCCAGACGTGCCGCAAGCGGTCCCCCTTGCCGCCCGGAACCACCACGTCCGTGACCGCGATGAGCTCCTGGATGACGGAGGGGTGCAGCGTCTTCACCTCCATCGCCAGCCGACCGTCTTCCAGCTGCTTTGGCCCGACCGCGGCCGACGAGACGTACATGGGTACGGGCGGGATCGCCGCGCGCGCGACGTACGCGGCGCCCACTCCCGCCATCAGGCTCAGCGCGAACAGTCCGATGTAAATCCTTTTTCGGAGCACGCGAGCCGTCACGTGGAGCGTCCAGAACCCGATCACCGTAATCGCCGCCGCGGCGAGCAGCGACCAGAGCGTCCGCGTGTCGGGGAAGAGGGCAGGGATGACGAGGTTCAAGCAGCCAAAGAGCGTGATCCCGTGGAAAATGGAGGCGAGCCACCGCCATCGCATCAGCACGCGATCGAACACGATGTCGAGCGTCGAGACCAGCGCGCACGAGGCGAGGAGCACGACGAACCATGCGTTCGGCGCGTCGAGGGTGGTCGACTTCCAATAGAACGGGAGCAGGAAGAACAACATCCCCTGGTAGAGATTCTTCAGGGCATAGGTCATCACGTAGAAGGGCAGCCGCGTTCGCGCGTCTGCGGACTCGAAGGCGCGCATCTCGCCCCCTGACGCAAAGAGGCGGAAGACGAGTACGACCAGCAGCCACGCTACGCCGAGCGACACCGCGAGCCAGCGCGCGTGCTCGAAGCCCCTCTTCGCGTACACCACGACGCCCGCTCCGAGTGCGAGCGCATAGGCCGAGTGCAGCCACCAGAGCTTGCGACCGTGCCGGCGCAAAAACCCGCGCACGAGCTGAAGCGCCGGACCGTTCGAGGCGAAGCCGCGTCCGGCTCTCTCTCCGGCGACCGGCGGCATCGCTGTGTTCGGGACCGCGCGCGAAGGCGGCCGCCGGATTTTGAAGTTGAAGGGGCTCTGCATGGACGAGCAGTTCGCGTGGCGCGTGGTGAAGGCGACCGCAGCGCGGCCTGCGGCGAGAGTGTAACGCAAGGCGATGGCGACTCGACTCGGACGAGGGGGCGGGTATCGTCCCGGCGGGATGAAACGAACAGCCGCTCGTCCGCTGGCGAAATTGGCCGGCGTCGCGCTCCCCGTCGCGTTACTGACCGCGGGACTCGCCGCGTGCGCCCGTCCTTCGCGCCCGCCGCCCCCGTTTGCCGGCTCAGTGCCCGCAGCGGGGGCTGCCCTCGCGCCCGGGAGGTCAGCCCTGGCTCCGTCACCGTCTCCTCCGCTGCCGTACCCAGCAGCCCGGCGTCTCGAGCGGAGCGACGTCTTGCACGGTGTCCGGGTCGACGATCCGTACCGCTGGCTGGAAGACGGAAAGGACCCCGAAGTCAGGCGATGGGCCGACGAGCAGGACGCGGTGGCCCGCGCGTACCTTGCCAATCTCCCCGGCCGGGACGCCATCGCCGCGCGCCTGAAGGAGCTCTCCTACGTCGAGAACCAGGGGACCCCGCGGCACCTCGGCGATCGCTGGTTTTATCCGCGCCGCGACGCGGGCAAGGAGAAGGCTGCGGTCTACTGGCGACAAGGCAAGCCCGCCGCGAACGCCGCCCGGCGGTCCCATGACGCGCATGACCCGAGCGAGAAGGTGCTGTTCGATCCGAACGCCTGGTCGACGGACGGCAGCGTGTCGCTCGGCGTCTGGAGCGTGTCCTGGGATGGAAAGACCGTCGCCTACACGACGAAGAGCAACAACTCGGACGAGGCCACTCTTTTCGTGATGGACGTGAGCACCGGCAGGAAGAGTGCCGTCGACGTGATCGAGGGCGCAAAATACGCTTGGCCCTCCTGGACGCCCTCCGGAGACGGCTTCTATTACACGTGGCTCCCTGACGCCCGCAGCGTTCCCACGGCGGACCGACCTGGCTACGCCGAGGTACGTTTTCACAAGCTAGGCACGGGACCCGGCCGCGATCGCACGGTGCGCGGCAGGACCGGCGACGCGACGACCTTCCTCGGCGCCGAGCTGTCGAAGGACGGCCGTTGGCTGATCCTCTCCACGGAGCATGGTTGGACCCGCACGGACGTCGAGTTCATGGACCTCCACGCCGCGTCGCCCGCGTGGACACCGCTGACCGTAGGCCAGGACGCGCGCTACTCCGTCGACGTCGATCGGGACCGCTTCTTCGTCCGGACCAACGAAGGGGCTCCCCGATACCGCGTTTTCAAAGTGAGCCCTCTGCACCCCGAGCGGACCTCCTGGGTCGAGATCGTGCCGGAGCGCGCGGACGCCACGCTGGAGGGCTCGAGCGTCGTCGGCCACGCGCTCTCGCTCGCGTACCTGAAGGACGTCGTCAGCCAGGTCGAGATCCACGACGAGGACGGCAGGCTCGTCCGCGAGGTCGCGCTACCGCCTCTCGGAACGTCGGGAGGGTTGAGCGGGAACGTGGACGACGATCTCGCCTACTACACATCCCAGTCGTTTACGTTCCCGACGGAGATCTCGGAGACGAGCGTCAGGACGGGCGCGACGTCCACCTTCTACAAGCTTGACGTTCCGGTCGATCCGTCGCAGGTCGGTGTCGAGCGCCTGTTCGCAACCAGCCGGGACGGCACGCGGATTCCATTTTTCGTCGTCCACGCCGGCAACACTGCGGCGCATGACGCGCGTTCACCGACGATTCTTTACGGATATGGTGGCTTCCAAGCCGCGCAGACGCCGACTTTTTCTCCGTCGATCTATCCCTGGCTCGAGCGGGGAGGCAATTGGGTCGTCGCCAACTTGCGTGGCGGCAGCGAGTACGGCGAAGAGTGGCATCGCCATGGGATGCTCCACGAGAAACAGCACGTCTTCGACGACTTCATCGCCGTCGCGGAGGAGCTCACCCGGCTGGGCTTTGCGCGCGCCGACAAGCTCGCCGCGCTTGGCGGGTCCAACGGAGGACTGCTTGTCGGCGCCGCCATCACGCAAAGGCCGGACCTCTTTCGCGTCGCGCTCTGCGGCGTACCCCTCCTCGATATGGTGCGCTACCACCTCGTCGGCAGCGGCAAGACGTGGATCGCGGAGTATGGAGTCTCCGACGTCGCCGAGGACTTCAGAGCCCTCTTCGCTTATTCGCCGTATCACCACGTTGCGCGAGGGACGAAATACCCCGCCACACTGATTCTCAGTGCCGATAGCGACGATCGAGTGGACCCCATGCACGCGCGCAAGTTCGCCGCGCAGCTGCAGTGGGCGTCCAGCGGGGGGCCGGTGCTCCTCCGCATCGAGAAGAACTCCGGACACGGCGGCGCCGACCTCGTGAGGGCCTCGGTCGAGAAGCTCGCGGACGAGTACGCCTTTGCCCTCGATCAGATGCGCGACTGACGCGTACGGAGAGGATCAGCCGGCGCGCTGCTCCAGGTACTTGGTCAGCCCTTTGGCCGTCTCGACGAGGTTCGGCTGAATCTTCCCGAGGAGAAACTCCTCCACCGTGCGGCTTACCTTACCAGCGAGGAAGCCTGGCACCCCTCGGATCTTTTTTCCGTCGATCTCAATCGTGCCCCGGATCTGCAGGAGCGTCTCGCCGGGTCGTGGCTCGAGAAAAAGATCGTGCCCGAGGCAGCGGACCGCCTCGCTCAGCGCGTGGGTCTCGATCCGCCAATCGCAGCGCAGCGTTTCTCGATTCCAGGTCGCGTAGTCCGTCCACGAGAGCATGGACTCGCTGATGATCGCGCGGGCCGCCGCCGGGATGTCGCCACCACCGTGCCAAACGTTGACCATCTCCACGACAGGCCCGTTCTCCGTTCTGGACTGGACCTCTATGGCCCTGACGTTCGGCAGGTACGGCAAGAGCTTTGCGAGATCGTCGCGGTAAGCGGCGAAGACCGCGTCGCGCGGGAAGGGGATGACGGCGTCTGCGGAGAGTTCCATGGGTTTGTCGGGCGAACGCTAGCACCCAATGGTGGCGGCAATCATCCGGGGCCACGCGGCTCGCGTGGTGGCGTGAGCGCCGCCCGCAGTCGCGACGCGATTTCGCGTGCTTCGTCGTCGTTGCCATAGAGATGGCGTGGCCAAAAAAAGCCGCGTAATCCGTCGCCGCGGCGCCGCGGCACCACGTGGACGTGGGCGTGGGGCACGCTCTGGCTGACGCGGTTGTTGATGGCGACGAACGACCCGTGGGCGCCGAGAGCCTGCTCGACGGCGATGGTCAATCGCTGCGCCTCGGCGAAGATGGAAGCGACCTCGTCGCGGGTCAGGTCGCTCAGCGTCTCGCGATGCGCGCGCGGCACGACCAGAACGTGGCCTGCGAAGACCGGGCGCGAATCGAGGAATGCGACGCAGAGGTCGGCCTCGAAGACCCTATGGGCCGGGGCCTCGCCGGCTGCAATCGCGCAGAAGATGCACTTCGCGCCCATGACGCTGCGCCTGAGGGTACCCCGCACTCCGGCTCCCGCGAAAGGTCGGGCGTGCCCTTCGGTCCCATCGGCGGTATGGGACCGGAATGCGATGGGCGGCCGGGCTCGGAGTCCACGCGCTCCCGTTCCCGTTCGCGTTCCCATTCGAGCTGATCGCGATGGCAGTCGCGTTCTGGGCGTCGCCGGCGGCGGCAGGCGATCCGTTCGAAATTCAGGTCTACGACGGCACGGCGAACGCAGCAGGCGTTGCGGGCGTGGAGCTTCACCTCAACGATTGGATTACCGGTCATCGCGCAGCCACGCCCCCCGAGTTGCCCCTCCACGGGCAGTTCCACGCGACGCTCGAACCCTCGTTCGGCCTGCGTCCCTTCTGGGAGGTCGGAGCTTACTTGCAGATGGCGCTGCGCGGTGACGACGGCGGAGCGATCGATTGGGCGGGGGTCAAGCTGCGCTCCAAGTTCGTGACGCCGCCGGGCTGGGACGCGCACTGGCGGCTGGGGGTCAATTTCGAGGTGTCTTACCTACCGAGCGCGTACGACGCGAACCGGTGGGGGTCCGAGGTGCGGCCCATCGTCGCATGGCAAAATCGAGAGTGGCTCTTCGCGGTGAACCCCATCGTCGATCAGTCACTTGCAGGCAGCGGCTCGTCCGAGGGACCCTCGTTGCAGCCGGCCGCCAAGGCGGCGCGAACGGTGGGACCGGTGGCGCTCGGGCTCGAGTACTACTCCACGCTCGGGCCGCTCACCGCGCTCCTGCCCCTGCGCGCGCAGGAGCACTATCTTTTCGAGGTGGTCGATCTCCTCTCTGTCGATCGGTTCGAGCTCAACGCCGGCATCGGGGAGGGGTTGACGCCGGCAAGCGCCGGGGTCATCGCCAAGGCGATCGTCGGCTACGCGTTCGACACCGTCCCGCCGCCGCTGCGTCAGGCTGCGGTTTTTACGCCCATGAAAGAACGACGTCCATGACCATCGCCGTCGGAGACCGCGCCCCCGATTTCACTCTGCTCTCGACGACCGGCGAGGCGGTGACGCTCTCGACGTTCATCGGGCAGCGCACCGTAGTCCTCTTCTTTTATCCGAAAGACGACACCCCCGGCTGCACCGCCGAGGCGTGCGCCTTCCGCGATCGGTACGACGCCTTCGTCGTCGCCGGGGCGGAGGTAATAGGGATCAGCTCCGATTCGGCGCGTTCGCACGACCGCTTCGCGACGAAGCACAAACTGCCCATGACGCTGGTCAGCGATCCGGACGGCGCGGTCCGGTCGCTCTACGGCGTCCGACCCACACTCGGCATTCTGCCGGGCCGAGCCACTTTCGTCATCGATCGCGACGGAATGGTGCGACATGTGTTCGTCTCGCAGCTCCGCACCGGGGCTCATGTCGAAAAGGCCCTCGCGGAGGTCAAGAAGCTCGAGAGGCACGCCACATCCGAGGCTCATTGAAGCGCGCTCGCGCTTCCTTGCCATCGCAATCGATCTATCATCGAAGAGGTGCGCGGACGAACGTTCGCCATTGGCGACATCCACGGAGATCTCGTCGCGCTGCGGCGGGTGCTCGAGCGCCTCCCCCCGCTCGACGCGTGCGACACCGTCGTGTTCCTCGGGGATTATCTCGACCGCGGACCCTCGTGCGCGCAAGTCGTCGAGCTCGTGCGGCGGCTCGCGCGGGAAGGGCCGCCGCGGGTCATCGCTCTCCGGGGAAACCACGAGGATGCCTGGCTGCGCGTCATCGAGACGGGTTGGCCGGAGTTCGTGTCGCCGCCCGGAAACGGCTGCCTTGCGGCCATGCGTTCGTTCACCGGCGGCTCACCGGTCGACGCGGACGAGCACCCGCTGCCAACAGAGCGTGAGCGGCTGTATAGCGGCTCCTTTTTCCCGGAAGACGTCGTCGCGTGGTTGCACGCGCTTCCCCATTGGTACGAGGACGATCACGCGATCTACGTCCATGCCGGTTTGCCCCGCGGCAAGCACGGGTTCGCCCATCCGTCCGAGGTTCCGAACGCCTCTGCGCTGCTCTGGCTGCGCGACGAGGACTTTTTCCGCAACTACCGCGGCAAGCTCGTCGTGTTCGGGCATACCGCGACGGCGTACCTTCCGCCGGAGCTCAGCACGTACACACCCGAGGATCCTCACGACATCTGGGCTGGACCCTGCTGCGTTGGCCTCGATACAGGCGCCGGCAAGGGCGGCTTCCTCACTGCGCTCGAGTTGCCGACCATGATTGTGTACGAGTCGCGGTAGCTCGCCGGGAGCTTGCCGCCCCTTGCGCGTCGCGCGACGCGGGCGATGCATCGGGCGCGACGGCGTGCCACAAGGCTCGCCGCCCGGGAATCCGGACGACTAAGCGGCCGGCCGCGGGCGAGCAGGTGTGACAGCAACGGCGCCCGCGAAAACATGCGGTCCTTGCTCTCCCCACGCCAGGAAATGGCCCACCGGGCCAGAAGGCGCGGGATGGATAACGAGGTGCGTTCGCGCGGCACGATAGCCTGGCGAAGGATCCCCCGGCGTCGGCTCGGGCTCGTGCCAAGATCCGACGTTGACGTAGGTCGCTGCCCCCTCGGCGACGGAAACGAAGGCAGGCGTATGGGTATGACCCATGACCACGAACGCCGCGGGGAAGAGCTGCGCCAGGTGCCCCGCGCGGTCGACGAGCGTGTCATTGTTGTCGAGCTTATCGCCGAACCAGGCACGCCGCTGCGCGGAAAGCCACCGGTGGGCGCCGAGCGAGCAGACCAGGATGCCGGCCACGGCCGGCCAGCACCAGCGGTGTCCGGCCCCCGCCACGGCGATGGTCGCGATCGCACAGAACGCGAAGACCGAAAGCGCGAGCCGGTCGAGCAAGACGCTCGCCAGGATCTTGGGTATCGAGCGCGTTACGGGGGGCACCTGCAACGCCGCGAGCGCGCGCAGCCTATCGATGCCGATGCGCGTCGCCTGTGCAAGGGCGCCCATTCTTCGCTCCTGCTCCGCGGCGAGCTCGCGCGCCGTCGCCGACAGGTAGGCACGACGAACACGGAACAGCTCGATCACGGCGCCGGTGAATCGACTCGCCAGTCGAGCAAGGCCGAACGCCCCGAGCCGTACGCCGATGAGCAGGTAGTCCGGCAGCCCGAGGCGATCGTGGCCGTACTCGGGGACCCCGCGGGTGGGCCGCACCACCCACCGGAGCAGCACGTCCGAAAAGCTACGCGCGATCCGCCGCGGATCCAAAGGCGAGAGCGGCGTCATCACATGTTCGGTCGAGCAAAGCGTGTCGTACTGGTGACCGTGCTCGACGTAGGCGACGCCGCCCACGTAGTAAAACCATGGAGCAAACTCAATTCGTGCGCCGAGGTCTCCCTGCGGCGACGCGCCGTCTCGAGTCGCCCGCCCGGCGCTTTCGGTGAGCATTGCGCGAAGGTCCTCCTTCACGGCGTCCCAGTGAAACTCGACGTCGTGATTGCCATGGATGATTGTTAGCGCGTGACCCGCCGCGACGAAGTCCGCCAGCGCCTCGAACACCACGCGATGGCGCGCGTGGACCGCGCGAAGCTTGGCCCGTCCATGATCTGACGTGTTGCCGAGACCGTGCGCGCGCTCTTCGTCGCTCGACTCCAAGCTCGATTCGTTCTTGGCAGGGAAAATGGCCATTCCGATGAAATCGATGAAGTCCCCTGCGATGATCAGCCGCCAGCGGCGCCCCAGCGGGGGAGCGGTGCGGTAATGATCCAGCAGCCTGGCGAGGTCCGTATCGACCTCGGCCGCGCGTCGTGCGCCGCCACGTGGAAAGTCATTGAGGTCGTTCCCGAGGTGCACATCCGAGAGGATGAGTAGGCTCTCGTCGAATGGGGTCGAGGTCACGACACCATGACTGTGGGCCAGCCGCAGCGGGACAGCAAGCTCCGTCGCAGGAGCAGAAGCGCCGCCACGCGACCTCAGGGGCAGTGAAAGTCGCTCAACTGAAGCTTCGGGATGGCGCTCATCGACTGGCGTAGCACGCAGTAATTGCCCGGCTGGCTGAGGTCGATCATTTGCGGTTGGACCACGTGACCCGACAATGTCGCGCAGAGCTGGGTCTCGTTCTCGATGTGCATGTAGAGCGTGAGGTCTCGAAACACGATGTCGATGGGGGTCAGCGGATCTGCGGCCGCCGGGATGGTAGTCGGCCCATACACGAGCGCCGCCACGAAACCCGAGACGGGGATGGCCTTCAAGACCGTCGGCGTGCCGACCGATTGGGAGAGGTCCGTCGCGTCTTTCCGGAGCGCGATGGCCTCGTAGTCGACCGTGCCGCCGCCGCTCCCGTCGGACGTGTAACGCAAGGTCACCTTGGAGAGCAGCGCTTGCGCGACATCGCCCTGGCCGGTGCTCGGCAAGCACGACATGAAGTACTCGCCCGAGAATCCTCCGTCCGGCGAAGAGCCCTCGAACTCGGCGCCATCCGGCGCCACGTACACGCTGGCCCGCGCATCGGCCGTCCGCGTGATCCAGTCGTCGAAGTCCTGCTTCGGATCCGCGCACGCGCCGAATAACGGCAGCAGCAGCAGCGCGCCAGCCGCAGCCGCCGCGCCGAGGCCGAGAGTCGCCGTCCGCGGCGGCGCGGAGCCATTAGTCCTGGACATGTTTTCACGAATATCATCCCATCGCCCCAATGGCATCGTCCACCTCGCGTACCAGCACATGACGCCAGCGCCTCCGCACGGAAGAAGGATCCTCGTCCTCTCGACGTCTCTCGCCGTGTGCCTAGCCGCTTCGCCTGCGGCTGCTGCCGGTTTCCTGACCTCGCAGTTCGGCAGCGATCACGGCGCGCCCGCTCTGGCGAACCCTTATGACGTCTATTTCAACCCCGCAGCGATGGCTGGCGCCAGTGGCTCGCAGATCGTCGTCGATGGAGTGCTGGCCGTGCACTGGGCGACGTACGATCGCTCGGCGTCCGCGTTGTCACCGTCCGTCCCCGGCGGGGTGAACAACCAAGCTTACCGCGAGGCAAATACCGGCACGGCGACGCTCTTCAACGTGCTCGGAGCCCCGTATATTGGGTTCACGACGGATTTCGGTGGGACGCCGCTTCGGCTAGGCGTCGCGTCCTATGTGCCATTCGGGGGCGTCGTTCAATGGGACAAGAATGCCGCCTATCGCAACGCGAGCGCAACGGGCGCTTATGACGGACCGCAGCGATGGCAAGCCATTAGCACGAGCACCGCGTCCTTCTACGAGACCGCCGCCCTCGCGTATCGCTTCGAGGCGCTCCGCGTCGGAGTGGGCGCGAGCGTCAGCGTGATCCGCACGGGCGTGACCGACGTGCGCGCCCGCAACGGAAACGGCACCGACGACGTGTTCGGCCCGAACGGCGGCAGCGCGGAGGGACGCTCGGAGCTAGACGTTCACGGTGTGGAGGTCGGCGCCGCGGTGGGGCTCTACTGGGAGCCGCTCGCGAACGGTCAGCTGCGGCTCGGCGCGTCTTACACGAGCCAACCGGGCTTCGGGACGATGCGTCTCAATGGCACGTTCCGCGAGCAGCTCGGCGGCCAAACCAATCTGACGCCCCCCGGCCCCGCGGACTTTCTGCAAGCGTATCCAGACGTCGTGCGCGCCGGGGCGGCGTGGCGCGTCCGCCCGGAGCTCGAGCTGAGAGCGGACGCAGCCCTCGAGCTCTGGAGTCGGTTCACGAATCAGTGCGTCGTGAAGTCCGGTGCCGCTTGCGAGGTAGACGCCAGCGGCGCGAGCACAACGGGCAAGGTCATCGTCAACTTTCCGCGCGAATGGCGCGATACCATTCGCGTCCGCGCGGGCGGTTCCTATTGGGTCGTTCCCGCCTCGGAGCTCTTTGCCAGCGTTGCGTACGAGTCACCGCCGGTGGGACAAGCGACCGTCGACGCGCTGCTTTACGAGTCCACACGCCTCTACGCTACGGTCGGCGTGCGGCAGGCATTCACCCAGGCCTTCGCCGGGTCCCTCGGCGCGACGTACATCCAGGCGCTCCCGTCGACGGTGAACGACAGCTCCTTCTTCCGCCACGTCCAGCCCTCCAGGTGGCCGTCCGCGAACGGCCGCTACACCTCGGAGATTCTCGTCCTCGACGCGGCGGTGAGCTACGCATTCTGACGTGCTAGAGCGGCTGCGGTGAAGATCCACCAGCGCATCGTCACGGTGACCACCCGCGGGCGGGGGTTCTTCGACGTGACGAGCGACGTCGCGCAGATCGTCCGCGAATCGGGCATTGCGACCGGATTGTGCACGCTATTTCTGCGTCACACGAGCGCGTCCCTCGTCATCCAGGAGAATGCCGATCCCGCCGTCCTACGCGATCTGGAGCGCTGGATGAGCGCCATCGCTCCCGAATCGTCCGAGTATGAGCACGACGCGGAGGGCCCGGACGACATGCCGAGCCACATTCGCACGGCGGTGACCAGGTCGAGCGAATCGATTCCGGTCACCCGCGGGGCGCTCGCGCTCGGTACGTGGCAGGGGGTCTACGTCTGGGAGCATCGGCGAGTCGGCCACCGCCGGGAGCTCGTCATTCACGTCGCAGGCGTCTGACGCGCGGCGAGGCTCAGGCTGTGAAAATGCGCTTTATCTCGTCGTTCATCTCGGCCTCGGTCGTCTTCTTGGCGAGTGCAAGCTCCTTGAGAAGCAAGCTTCGCGCTTGGTCAAGGAGGCGCCGCTCGCCGAACGAGAGGTCCTTGTCGAACTTCAGGCGGTTCATGTCCCGCAGCACCTTGGCGATTTCGATCGCCGAGCCGCTCTTGATCATCTCCGTGTAGATGCGAAAGCGCCGGCTCCACGGCTGCACGTCGACCGCGACCTCTCGCGCCCGCATCGTAGACAGGATGGCGTCCGCTTCCTTGTCCGTCATGATCCCGCGGAGGCCGACTTGCGTCGCGGCGCTCGTCGGCACCATGACCTTCATGCCGTTGTCGAGGATCCGCAGGATGTAAAACGTGGCCCGCGTCCCTCCCATTTCCCTTTGCTCGATCGCCGTGACCTCCCCGACCCCGTGCGCCGGGTGTACGGCCTTGTCACCGACGCGAAAATCCGGCGCGGGAACGAGCGGGAGCGGCGCGATCGGCGGCATCGGGCCGGCCGAACCGTGGGGCGGCGGACGCGAGCTTCGGGGTGCGGCGGGCGGCGCTGCGGGCGGTGCGATGCGCGCGGAAGGCTTGGCCACACGCTTGTCGTTCGTTTTCGTGGGCGACTCCATTGCGGGGGGGGGCGCCGCGCCCGTGGCCAACGGGGGGGCGCGGTCAGCGGAGTCGGTGCGAGCACTGCGGGGCATGGACGCTCTGAGATGCAAACGAGCCGCGTCCGCTACCATCAGAATGCGCCCGTCGTCAATGACAGCGGTGATCGCTGGCCGCTCGGCCCACAAAAAAACCGTGTGTTGACAGGCTGCTAGCCACCAATGCGGACTCGGGCAAAGCGGCGGTTTTTGGAGCCAACGCGTAGCAGGTACTCGCCTCCCGGCTCCAGCCGCGCCTTGGGATCGGTGATGCGCACACCGTCGACCTCGACTCCTCCCTGCTCGACCAGCCGCCGGGCTTCGCTGCTCGACGGCGATAGCTGCGCCTGCTTGAGCGCCCAGGCCAGCTCGGTAACGCCCCCCGTTGGCGTGATGGCGATCACAGGAACCTCGTCCGGCACGGCACCTCTGCCGTAAACCCGACCGAACTCCACGGCCGCACGATCGGCAGAGTCCGCGCCGTGGAAGCGGTCGACGAGCTCACGCGCCAACAGGCCTTTGATGTCGAGCGGGCTCCTGCCATCGGCCTTCTCTCGTTTTAGGGCCGCTATCTCGTCGTTCGTTCGGCTCGACAGCAGCTCGAAGTACCGGAACACGACGTCGTCGTCGATCTGCATCACCTTGCGGAAAATCGCTTCGGGAGCTTCTTGGATGCCGATGTAATTGCCGGCGCTCTTGCTCATTTTCTTGCCGACGATGAGGCCGTTCACGGGGTGCGCGTCGGTTCCCTCCAAGATCGGCGTCGTCATCACGATCTGCGGGCGCTTGCCGTAACGGCCCATCAGATCGCGACCCACGAGAAGGTTGAACAGCTGGTCGGTGCCACCGAGCTCCACGTCGCTCTCGAGGGCGACCGAGTCGTAGCCTTGCAGCAGCGGGTACAGAAACTCGTGCTGGTAAATGGGTCGCCCTTCGTCGAATCGCGAGCGAAAGTCGTTTCGCTCCAGCATGCGCGCGACCGTCCCTTTTGCCATGAGGCTCACCGCGTCGCCCAGTTGCATCTCGTCCAGCCATTCGCTGTTGCGTCGCAACTCGACATGGTCTCGGTCGAGGACCTTGAATGCCTGCGCCAAGTACGTCTCCGCAGACTGTCGGACCTCTTCGCGGGTGAGTCGCGGACGACTCTCGTTGTTGCCCGTCGGGTCGCCCACCATGGCGGTGAAGTCGCCGATAAGAAAGATCGCCGTGTGCCCGAGGTCCTGGAATTGCCGCATTTTCTGCAGCAGGACCGTGTGACCGACGTGGAGATCAGGTCGCGTCGGATCGAACCCCGCCTTTACACGCAGCGGCCGACCGGTCTGGCGCGACTCCTCGAGCCGCAGCTCGAGCTCTGCGCGAACATGGAAGTCGACGACGCCGCGTTCCAGCAGCGCGAGCTGCTCTGCGACGGGAGGAAACTGCGGCATGCATGCGCCTATACCAGAACTCGCCGCCGTCGCTGCCGGCAGCTGCGAGCGGCCGCGCTCGCGCAGGCGAGGCCTGAAATCACATCGTCACGGGTCGTCGTCTTTGCCGCCGGTGATGGGGAGGTGACGGTTCTCGTTGACGATCTCCTTCAGCTCCTTGCCCACCTTGAAGAAGGGGAGCCGCTTGGCAGGCACGTCGACCGTTTCTCCGGTGCGCGGGTTTCGCCCTGAATAAGGCTTGTATGGCCGCACCGTGAAGCTCCCGAAGCCACGTATCTCGATGCCCTCACCACGCTGCAGCGCCTCCGTCATGGCGTCGAACACACAATTGACGACCAACTCGGAGCGAGCCTTGGTCAGGTCGGTTCTTCGCGCGGACAGCGCATCGATGAGTTCACTCTTCGTCATGCTCCTCCGGGCGGTCCGAACGTTACGCCAAAATCAATCGTTATCACTCGTGTTTGCGCACCGTCAACACGGCTCTCACGTGCGCCCGAACGGCGGCGGCGAGCATGTCGCGCGTCGCTTCGGGCGGAGCCCCGCGCATCGGCGTTGAGTGCGCGCCACTGCTCGACTAAGCGCTGGTGCACGCGATGCGCGCCGCGCTACTCCCTAGGCTGACGATCTTGGGCGGGCTCGCGCTCTCCGTCATCACGTCCCGCCAAGCCGGCGCTCAGGCTCCCACGGCGGCGCCGTCCGTCTCCAACCCATCGGTGGTCTCACCGGTGGTCACCATGCCGGTCGTGAAGGCGAACGACGGCGCCGCCTACCCGAGGCGAGCGCTCGAGGAGGGCTTCTACGAGCGCGTCGACGTGCCCGTGATCGTCACGGTGGACTCTTCGGGGAGGGTCACTGCGGCGACCGTCGAAACCCGCGCCGGTCACGGGTTCGACGAAGCCGCGGTGTCCGCTGCGCTGAGGTTGGTGTTCGAGCCGGCGACTCGTGACGGCCGGCCCGTCGCCGCGCGCACTCGTTTTCTCTACCGATTCATTCCGCCTCCCTCGGCGCTCTCTGGTCGCGTCGCGACCGTGTCCGGCGACCGGCCCATCGCAGGGGCGAGCGTCGCGGTCCGTGATGTCCGCGGAGGCGAGTCGTCCCATGAGATCGTCGCTGTTTCCGCGGCGGACGGCACCTGGCGAATCGATGGCCTCCCGGCAGGGACGTACCGCGTTGCGGTGAGCGCGGCGGGCATGGCGGGACGTGAGGCCGACCAGACGCTGAACCCGGGCGATGTGGTCTCCTTGATCGACCGCATGGAGCCGGCGGTCGTCGCGTCCTCGGGCGGAGCGGCGCGCGAAGCGGATATCGAAGAGGTGGAAGTCCGTGGCAGAAGACCTTCGCGCGAGGTGACCAAACGAACCCTCGAGCAGCGAGAGATCAACCGCATTCCGGGCACGAACGGTGACGCGCTTCGCTCGTTGCAAAACCTGCCGGGCGTGGCCCGGCCGCCGCCGCTTTCCGGGCTCCTCATCGTCCGCGGTTCGGCCCCCCAGGACACACAATACTTCGTCGACGGAACGCCCGTTCCGATCGTCTATCACTTCGGTGGGCTCTCGTCGGTCGTTCCGACCGAGAGCATCGATCACATCGATTTTTACCCCGGCAACTTCAGCGCGCAGTTCGGGCGCGCGATGGGCGGCGTCGTCGACGTCGGGCTGACGGACCCCAAGAAGGACCGGCTGCACGCGATGGCGCAGCTCGACCTCATTGACGCCCGCGTCCTCGCGCAGGGGCCCGTCTTCGACACCGGGTGGACGTTCGCCGTCGCCGGTCGTCGCTCCTGGTTCGACCTCTGGCTCGGGCCGGTGCTCACGGCGGCCGGTGCCAACGTCAGCGTCGCGCCGGCGTATTACGACTACCAGGCCATGCTCCAGCGCGACCTCGGCAAGCGCTCGAGCGTTCGGTTTGCCTTCTTCGGTTCCGACGACGGGCTGAAGGTGCTGCTCACGAACACCTCGTCGAGTACCCCGCAGCTCACCGGGTCAGCTGGGTACCACGTCGGTTTCTGGCGCGCGCAGGCCCTTTACCGCAATAGAATCAGCGATGAAACCGAGCTCCGGTTGGTGGCGGCCGTCGGCGCGGATTACGTCGACTTCAGCGTCGGAACGATTTTCTTCAAAGTCACCCAGTGGCCCATCACGTCCCGCGTCGAGCTCGCACAAAAGCTCGAAAAGCGGCTGACGCTGAACGTCGGCTTCGACATGCTTTACGCGCCGTACACGGTCTCGGCGCTCTTGCCACCGTTTCCGAAAGCAGGACAGCCCCCGTCCGGCCCGTTCGCATCGCAGCCGCCGGTCGCCACAAATTCGACGGACGCCGTTTACCAGCCGGCCTTCTACACCGAGATCGAGGCCACTCCGTGGACGGGCACGCGCATCGTGCCCGGTATCCGCCTCGACTATACGAAAGAGACGAAGTCCTGGGATCTGGCGCCCAGAATCGTAGTTAGGCAGGACTTGACGCGCGAGCGGAGGACCACCCTCAAGGCGGGCGCCGGGCTCTTCGCACAGCCGCCATCTCCGCAGCAATCGAATGCCATTCTGGGTACCCCCGGCCTGTCGAGCAACCGCTCTTACCACTATGACATCGGGGTCGAACGCGAGTTCACGCAGCACATCGAAGCCTCGCTCGAGGGTTTCTACAAGCAACTCGACCACCTCGTGACGCAGGGCTACGGCAATTTCGGCAGCGGGGTCATTTATGGGGCGGAGACGCTGATCCGATACAAACCCGACGAGCGATTCTTCGGTTGGGTTGCCTACACGCTGTCGCGCAGCGTCCGCCGCGATCTTCCGAATAGGCCGCTTCGGCTGGCGCAATACGACGAGACGCACGTCCTCACGGCCCTGGGGAGCTACCGACTTGGCAACGGCTGGGAGCTCGGGGCTCGGTACCGCTTGACGAGCGGGTACATGTACACGCCGCAGACCTACGGCTTTTACGACGAAAACATCGGCACCTATCTCGCCCTGCAGGGCTACCCGGCGTTCGGCTCCCGTCTGCCGCTGTTTCATTCTCTCGACATTCGCGTCGACAAGAGCTGGAAACACGCGTGGGGGACTTTCAGCATGTATCTCGATATCCTCAACGTTTACAATCAGGGCAACGCAGCAGGAATCAGCTACGACTTCAATTCGACGCATTCGTCTTACGCGAGCGATCTGCCCATCTTGCCGAGCATCGGCTTGAGGGCCGAACTGTGAGAGCGTCGCCGTTTTCCGAGGCGGTCATCTCCGGCCCGAGCTCGAAGGGGGCGAGCTCCGCGGTGCTTCGACGTGTCGCGCTGCACGCCGCTCTCGGCCTTTTCGCGTGGTCGTCGTCGTCGTGCGCGCCCGGCGGCTTTCAAGCTCCCTCGACCGTCTCGAGCGTCCGCATCCTGGCCTCCACCGCCGACCCCCCGTACGCGAAGCCGGGCGCCACGGTCACTCTCCAGCTGTCCGCGTTCGACGGGAGGAAGACGCAGACCGAGCCGATGGTCCTCTACTGGCTGCCTTTCGTCTGCGAGAACCCGGACAGCGACGCGTACTATGCGTGCTTCCCCAAGCTGGCAGCCGGCCTGTCGGCACGCGGCTCCGCAGGCGCGACGGACGGCGGCATGCAGGCAATCGGCAGCGGCGTCGACTTGACCCCGCTCTTGACCGCAGCCGGAGCAGTCGGACCAAGCTACCGCTTCACCATGCCGGCCGACGCGGTTACCAGTCACCCGCTCGTCGCGGGTGCAGCCGTGCCTTACGGGCTCGCCATTCTGTTGAACGTCGCTTGCGCCGGGCACCTCGAGCTCCTGCCCGCCGTTGCTGGCAACGCCAACCCTCAGGCGCTGCCTCTCGGCTGCTTCGACGCAGGGCACAATCGCCTCGGCGCGGAAGACTACGTCTTCGGCTTCACGCGCGTATACGCGTACGAAGGCATTTCGAACGCGAACCCGGTCGTCGATCACGTCGAAGCGGACGGGATCGCCCTCGGTCCAACGCAGACCTTCGTTACGAATCGCTGCAGCGCCGACCGAAGGGCCAACTGCCCCCACGTGCGCATCGGGCCGGTCCTGCCATCCTCTGCTCAGGAGCAGCCGGACCCGAGCACCGGTCAGCCGAGAGAGCAGATCTGGGCGGACTATTTTTCCACGTTCGGGCAGTTCACGGACGACGCGCGTCTGCTCTTCGACTCGACCACCGGCTGCGTCGACAAGCTCCATCGTGCGGATCTTTGTGGCTCCAGCGATACGGACGACGATTTCCTGCCGCCTGCCGAGCCGGGGAACGGCAAGATCTGGATTGTGGTGCGGGACAACCGGGGCGGCGCGGCGGTGCGGGAGGTCTCCGTGCTGGTGCAATGATGCGGTCCATTACAGGCGGGCGCGCACGAAAGGGGCGTCGGCGCGCCGCTGGTTTTAGCCGGACAACGCAGCGCAGCTGCGTAACGCGCTTATAGCGCCGACGGCGACCTGTCCTTCGGCTAGCCACGCTTCGTCCTCGGGACGCTCGCCAAGGTGCGCGGTGACGCGCACGAAGGCTTCGAGGTACAGCCGCTCGCGGCCTAGCCCAGGACCATTCCCGTCGCCTCCCCGAAAGACACGCTCCGCGATGACGATCGCCTCCGCCGCGTCAATGCCGAGCTGATCGACGAGCATGAACGCGACGTCTCCGAACGAAGCGCCGGCGGTCATCGCCTCGACCGCGCGATGCCGTGCGGCGAGCTGGCGCCGCCTCCTCGAGCGGAGCAATCCCGCGCGC
>JALYHV010000188.1 GCA_030776205.1 Myxococcota bacterium
TGACGCCTGGCTTTGCGCGTGAAAGCGTGCGTGCGGCCAGAGCGTGAGGCGCCTGCCGATGTCGAAGAAGAATCGGAAATCGGTGGTCGAGGCCAGCACGCCTCAGATGTCGGCGTAGGCGCGTTCGTCGAGGCGCACCGTGGAGCTCGCAAAACGGTGCGCGACGCGCGACGTGACGGCGAAGCGGTGCCGCGCGTTCGGCAGCTGTTCGGCTGTTCGCTGATCGAGCCGGACGGCGTTGACGAGGGCTATCGAAGACGAAGGCCACGGGAGCGACCATAGTCGCCCACGATTTTCGCGCGCGATCGTGTGCAAGACAGGGTCCGAAGCTAATTGCAGCCGCAGCCTCCCTCGGCGCCAGCGCCGCCGCCGACCGCTCCCTCGCGGATCGCGTAGACGTGCGCAGCGCCGGGACGCGCCATGTCGCCGAGCAACATCGTAGGGTGCGCCAGCCGCCCGCGCTCGTACGGCTTCAGTCGGGCGCAGCCAGTGGCGCCGAGAAGAACTGCGAGGATGACCGCGAGACGGGATGTCACGGCGCGAACGCGAGGTTGATGCCTATGAAATGCGGGGTATCGGCCGGCGTGAGCGACAGCGGCTGCGAGCCTTTCGTGAAATCGACGAATGCGCTGGGACCCGTCACGTTGTCGTCGGTCATCTCGAAATAAATACGGTAGGCCCCATCTGGGACGGTCGCGCCCTTCGTGTCGGTGCAGCTCCAAGTGACTTTGTGGGTCTGGTGGGACGAGAGCGTCGCACCAGTGATCGCGTCGACTGTATTTTGGCGCGCTCCAGCTGCCGCCGTCATGGTGTTCCAGAGCGTTAGGTGGCTGATTCGGGCCTTTGCCCACACGGCGAGCGTCTTGACGAAGCTGCCGGACCCCTGGGCTACCCAGATCGCCCCGATGTTGTGCGGGCTGTATCCGCCATTGTTGGTCACCGTGGTCACGGTGACCGAAAGTGAGCATGTGCCGCTCACTCGCCCGGCGTCGCTCGCCAGCATCGGCGCGCCCGTGTCCGCAGGGCGGGTTGCGTCTCCTCCCCCGGTGAGGGGTCCCGCCGCATCGAATCCGGAGCTCGCCGTGGCGTCCATTCCGGTGCTCGCGTCGAGCACAAACGCCGCGACTCCCGAGTCAAAAGCGCCGCTCGAAACGACGGGCCTCGACGAAGCCATGTTTCCGGCGAGAGACGCGTCCGGCGCCGGCCAGAGCTCCAGGACCGGCTGGTAGGACGAGCAACCCGTTGTCCACGCCATCAGCCACGCGAGCAGCGGCGCCCCTGGTGTGACCGAGGCTTGACGGCGGGAGCGCGGCATCCGTTGCTTCGAAGGATGAACGGCCAAGCCCAACGGTTCAAGAAGGACGGGCGCAATGCCGAAGCCATTTGCGTTGCCCAGAATTATCCGTCGCTGACCGACTGCGGCGTCGATGAGCCCCCGCCGGACACGAGCTCAATGTGTGTTAGCTCGGCGGTGGTGCCCACACGCATCGGCGGTCCCCAGTAACCCGTGCCCATGCTGACGTAGACCCACGTGCTCTCGATTCGATAGAGGCCCGCGATCAGCGGCTGGTCCAGCCGGGCGAGCCAATTGAACGGCACCATCTGTCCTCCGTGCACGTGACCGGACAGCTGGAGGTCGACTCCACCACGCAACGCGTCTCGCAACGCCTTGGGCTGGTGCGCCAGCAGGACCACGGGGCGTGACGGATCGCGAGTGGCGAGCGCCTTCCCAACGTCCTGGCCGTGATGCGGCAGCATGCGAGCCGCGCTGGCGTCGTCGACGCCTGCGAGGTCGAAGGCGCCCCGCACGGACACGAGCTCATTTCGCAGGACGCGCACTCCCAGGGTGCCGAGGTGCGCGATCCATTCGTCCGCGCCGGAGTAGTATTCATGGTTGCCGGTGACGAAGAAGACGCCATCTGCCGCACGGAGTCCGCGCAGCGGCTCCACCAGTCGCTCGAGCTGCGCGACGGTGCCGTCCACGAGGTCGCCTGTAATAACGACCATGTCCGGCACCAGGGCGTTCGTCTCTCGTACGATCCTTTCGACGTACGCGCGTCCAATGGTCGGCCCGACGTGAATGTCCGTCAGATGCACGATGGTGTAGCCGGACGCCCAGGACGGAAGTTTGGTGAGCGGAACCCGCACGCGCCGCACCTCGAAGCCGCGCGCCACGTTGACGATGCCGCCCACACCGATCAGGGCTGCGCCGGCCGCGATCGGAGCAGACAGAAGACGCCACAGCGCGGTCCTTCGCGCCGGGTCGTTCGGCAGCGCCCCAGCCACCGCGGCGACCCCCCTCACGACGTCGGCCGCACCGGTCAGCAACAGCAAGTAGAACGCAAAGCCCAACCAGAGATAGGCCACCCACGCGACAGGCCCGTTGACGGATCGGTCGGTCCAGCGCATGGAGAGGAACGCCAGCGGCACGAGCACCGCCAATGAGGCGGCGGTCACTGTCAGCACGCGACCCCACGGCGCCGGCCATGCCGGATCGCGCACGAGGCGAAGCCAGACGTAGCCGTGGATTAAAAACGAGAGCGCCGAGACGACTGCCGCGGCGATCGCCATCCGGAAGGGGCTCATCGCCATAGGATAAGATGCGCACGGCCTGGAGCGGGTGCGTCATTCTTTTGCCCAGGCGCAAGAAAGCGCGCGGACCGCTGTGGATCCGCGCGCTCTCGCAAGCTCGAGCCGAGGCTCACACGAGCCATAGCGTCGCTGGGGCGGTCAAATATCGTAATACAAGAAGAACTCGTAGGGCGTCGGGCGCATGCGCACGGGGTTCAGCTCCTTGTTCCGCTTGAACTCCAGCCACTCGTGGATCGCGTCCTTCGTGAACACGTCGCCGCGCAGCAAGAACTCGTGATCGCGCTCAAGCGTATCGAGCGACTCCTCGAGGCTGCCTGGCATGTGCGGCACTTCTTTCAGCTCCTCGGGCGACAGGGCGTAGATGTCCTTGTCCAGAGGATCGCCGGGGTTCGTCTTGTTCTGAATTCCGTCGAGCCCGGCCATGAGCATGGCCGTGAAGGCCAGGTACGGATTGCAGCTCGGATCCGGGAAACGCACTTCGATCCGGCGTGTCTTCGGGTTGGGGCCCGTGATCGGAATGCGAACGCTCGCCGAACGATTGCGGCTCGAGTACGCGAGGTTGACGGGAGCCTCGAACCCCGGCACGAGGCGTCGGTAGGAGTTGGTGGTGGGGTTCGTGAGCGCAGCGATCGACTTTGCGTGCTTGATGATTCCGCCGATGTAGTGCAGCGCCATTTCGGACAGACCTGCGTACCCGTCTCCGGCGAAGAGCGGCTTGCCCTCCTTCCAGATGGACTGGTGACAGTGCATTCCGCTGCCGTTGTCCCCGAACAAGGGCTTGGGCATGAACGTCGCGGACTTACCGTGTTTACGCGCCACGTTCTTCACGACGTACTTGAACCACATCAACTGGTCGGCACACTCGGTGAGCCGCTTGAACTTGATGCCAATCTCGCACTGGCCGCCGCTCGCCACCTCGTGGTGGCCGACTTCGACCTCGACGCCCGAATCTTGGAGGGCAGTCATGATCGTCTGGCGCAGCTCCGCCAGCGTGTCGGTCGGCGGGACGGGGAAGTAGCCTTCCTTGTGGCGCGTCTTGTACCCTAGGTTCGGAAACTCCTCGCGTCCGCTGTTCCACGCGCCTTCGACGCTATCGAGATAGTAATAGCCACAATTCGGCTGCGACTGATCGAAGCGCACGTCGTCGAAGAGGAAAAACTCGGCTTCGGGACCCATGAACGACGTGTCACCGATGCCCGTCTGACGGAGATACGCCTCCGCCTTCTTGGCGATGTGGCGCGGATCGCGCGAATACGGCTGCTTGGTGATCGGATCGAAGATCGAGCAAACCAGGCTGATGGTGGGCGTCGAATAGAACGGGTCGATGCGCGCCGTGTCGGCGTCCGGGATCATGACCATGTCCGACGCGTTGATCGGCTGCCAACCGCGAACGGACGACCCATCGAAGGCGAGGCCGTCCTCGAACAATCCGTCGTTCAGGCGATTGGCGGGGATAGTCGTGTGCTGCCACACGCCAGGAAAATCGATGAATTTGAGATCGACGTACTTGACGTCGTTTTTCTTTGCGAGCTCGAAGACTTCCTTCGGTGTCATGTTTCCTCCGCGGACCATTGGCTTCGGGTCCGGTCAAATGGCTTCCTTCCCACGTTCGCCCGTGCGGATCCGCACAGCCTCCTCGACCGGAACGACGAAAATTTTCCCGTCTCCGATTCTTCCTGTCTTCGCGCTCTTCTCAATGGCATCGAGCACGTCGTGCACGAGCTCGTCCGGCACGACGACCTCGATTTTTACTTTCGGCACGAAATCGACGACGTAAGCCGAGCCTCGGTACACCTCCTTCTTGCCACCGGTGCGCCCGAAGCCTTTTACCTCGGTCACGGTCATGCCCTGAACGCCCACCTCGGCGAGGGCATCTTTCACCTCGTCGAGCTTGAATGGTTTGATGATTGCTTCGATCTTCTTCATTCGTTCTCTCGCGCCCGGCGCATGGAAGCCCGGCGGAGCGCCGCATGCAAGCCTCGCGACGTCAGGTACCACTCGAACGTTTCGAGTCGGTTTCGCCGTGCTCGACTTTTCGTCGCGTCGCTCGTGACGCGATGCGCCTGCCGCGATAGCTCTCGACGATGCGCGAAACAGACGCGGTGCGACCGCTCCGGCTGGGCCACTACCCCACGCCGGTCGAGCGGGTCTCTCCTGCTATCGTGCGCCCTCCGGACGGCGCAGAGCTCTGGATAAAGCGGGACGGTTTCACTCACGATGTCGTCGGTGGCAACAAAGTTCGAAAGCTCGAATGGCTCCTCGCCGAGGCGCGCTCGCGCGGCGCGACCCGCCTGGTTACGGCCGGCGCGGCGGGAAGCCACCATGTGCTCGCGACGACGTACTTCGGCCGCCTTCAAGGGTTCGACGTCGAGGCGGTGCTCGTGCCCCAGCCGCGCAGCGCTCATGTCGTCGAGGTGCTGCGGGCCGGCATCGGGCTCGGCCTGCGCCCGTTCGCCGTGACCTCCTGGCGCGAGGCGGTTTGGGCGCTCGCACGCCGAGTTGCCAGCGGAGCGTGCTTTCTCTCCGTCGGCGGATCAAGCGTGGTCGGAGCGATGGGCTACGTAGCCGCAGCGCGTGAGCTGGCCAATCAGATCCGCGCGGGCGAGCTTCCGGAGCCCGACCTCTGCGTCGTGGCACTCGGCTCGGCAGGAACGGCAGCGGGGCTCGCGGCCGGCTTCGCGCACGAAGGCATGCGGACGCGCGTCGTGGGCGTGGTCGTCGCCGAGCCGCTCTGGCTGGTCCGCAGCGCTGCGTCCATTCTTTCGCGCGCCTCCTTTTGGCGTGCGCGCGCCGCAGGGCCCGAACTCGCCGCAACCAGCAGGTCCTCGGCGCCGTCGCGTCGGCCGCGGCTCTCGGTCGACGCCGGCTTTCTCGGGCGCGGCTACGGTCACACGACAGCGGCCGGGGACGAAGCAACGAAGGTTGCACGCCCGCTAGGCCTCACGCTCGACCCGACTTACACGGCGAAGGCTTTTTCGGCCGCGCTCGCGCACGCTCGAGACCCGCGCGCAGCCCCGTGGCGTGGGCGAAGAGCGCGTGGCGGCAAAAGAATCATTCTTTATTGGCATACCCTCTCCAGCGCCCCCCTCGAGCCGTTGCTCGAGCGGGCGCCTGCGGAGGCGGACCTCGATCCATCGCTCCAGCGTCTCTTGGCGAGCGGCGCGCCGCATGTCGGCTAAGGTCCGAGCACCGCCTGGGAGCGGCCTGCCGGGGGGGCCATCGCTTTGGACGCATGCTCGTCCGCGCGGGTCTGCATCCCGCCGCGGGGGGCTCGCCAGCCCTGCCACTGCAAGCTAATCTCACGAAGGCGCGGTTCCTGCGTCTCCGGCGCATGCACGCGATCGACCGATGCCACGCAAAGAACGATACCCGCCCGAGCCCGAGACGAAGCGCGACCACCGGCGGCCGGCGGCCACCGCACGACAGAGCGGCGCCGCGCCCAAGAGCGACCGCGAACGCGCCGAGGCTCCGACGGAGCCACCCCCCGGACAGCAGAAGCTGCAGCGATCTCCATTGGTGCCGCGCAGCCCGCTCGTACCGCGCCGGGCAAGCGAGGTGCGGCCCGCCGAAGCCACGACGCGCCGCGGTTCGCGCCGGCCCTCCTCCGCTGCCACTGTGGACGAAGTGGTCGCCGATCTGTCGAAGGATCCGCGGCGAGAGCGCGACGGGGACGACTGAATGTCGTGCCCTGGACTAGGCCGTCGATGGGGCCTCGGTTCGCCACTCTCGCAGCGCTGACGACGGCCTGCGGTCCGCTTCCGCCGGACGAGGCGGACGCCACGATCCCAACCGCGGCGGCCGACGGCGTACGAACGCCAAGCCGGCCGGCGCGCCCGGGCCCGCTCGCGAGTGCCGAGGTGCCTTCAGCTCTCGCAGACGAGCATGGAGACGACGCGGCGGAGGCATCGCTCTGCCCCGAAGACATGGTTCACGTCGATACGAAGTTCTGCCCCGCCGTCCAACGCCGCTGCCTCGACCTCGAGCACGACCCGATCAACCATATCGATATTTGTCACGCATTCGCGCACAAGCAATCGTGCGGCGGCGCGGAGAAGCGCATCGCCTTTTGCATCGACCGCTACGAATACCCGAACCGAAAGGGAGCGCACCCGACGTGGATGGTCGACTGGTACCAGGCACAAGCCACGTGCGAGTCGAAGGGCAAACGTCTTTGCTGGTCGAGCGAGTGGACCGCGGCATGCGAGGGTCGAGCCCATACACCGTTCCCCTACGGGTACGAGCGCAACCATGACCTCTGCAACATGGACAACTTTTTCATCGAGCCGAAGAGACCCCGGCCGCGGGCGCAGTTCCTCTTCTACTCGAAGAACGGCGCCGAGGCGCTCAACGAGCTTGCGCGATTGGACCAGAGCGTGCGCAGCGGATCGCTCGCCGGCTGCGAGAGCGACTTCGGTGTCTACGACATGCCCGGCAACATGGACGAGTGGGTCGTCAGCGACGAGGCACCCCTCGAAGTCTCCAAGTGGGCGGGGCTGAAAGGCGGCGCTTGGGGGCACGTTCGCAGCCAGTGCCGTCCCATGACGTACAGCCACGACCCCGGGTTCCAGTACTATTTCGTCGGCTTTCGATGTTGCCGAGACGTGGAGGGCGCGCCGCGATGGAAGCCGTCCCCCGCCGCGATTGCCGCCCCGGCGGTGGAGCCGCACGATTTCGCACCGGATCCTGTGTCGGTCGGCGAGCCGCCACAGGCCCCGAAAACAAAGTTTTCGCGTACGGGCAAGAGCGAGTGAGGGAGAACCGGCCGAGAGCCGTGTGGGGGCCGAACGCGACCGAGCGGCGGCGACGTCACGATTCCGCGAGCACGAGGCCTTCGCGCCCCTCCCAAAGCGCGATACCCCCGAGGAGCCCCGCTACGTTCGACGTGACGCGCACGTGCGGCGCGAAGAGCACCGTCACGTATTTGGCATTGCCGCCGCCGAGGTAGATCCGATCCGGATTCCACACCGGATCGATCTGTTCGATCGCGCGGGCGAGGTGGTGATTCCATTTCTTCTTGCCGTCGCGCCGGAGCGCTGCGTCACCGAGATACTCCTCGTAGGTCTTGTCCTTGCGAAAGGGGTGATGCGCGAGCTCCAGATTCGGGATGTACGTCCCTTCGTAAAAGAGCGCGCAACCGAGGCCGGTCCCCAACGTCAGCACCATCTCCAGCCCCTTGCCTTCAATGACGCCGAACCCCTGAACCCCAGCGTCGTTGAGCACGCGCGTGGGTTTGCGGAGCAAGCGTCCGAGCTTCTCCGCGAGCGGGACGCCCGTCCAGGAGCGGTGAAGATTGGGCGCCGTCTTGATGACGCCTTTGAAGACGACGCCGGGAAATCCGACCGAGACGCGGTCGAAGCCCTGGAGCTGCGCTACGAGCCGGATGAGAGCGGTGAGCACCGCGCGTGGGGTGGCCGGACGGGGCGTGTCCACGCGCAACTTCGTGGTCAGCGGGGTGCCCGACGGATCGAGCACCATGGCCTTGAGGCCCGTCCCTCCGATGTCGATCGCGAGGGTTCGAACGTCCGAACCCGTGCGCGTGGCGGGACGGCGAACGCGAGCGCGCGCAGACGACATGGCCTTCATGCGCTCGTAGAGCAGGACGACGCGCGAACTTTGTCAATCTCGCTCGACGGGGCATGCCCAATTGCGCAAGACGGTTGGCCGTGGGACATTCGAGAGTGCTACCTAGCGACGAAATCGCAGCGACGTGAACCCCATTCAGCTCTCGCTTCCCATCGATGAGTTCGTCGCGCCCCTGCAGTCGACCGGGATACCGCGCCAGCGCCGGATCTTCTGCAACCGGAACCTGCGGATGAGCGGCATCGCGTGGGTCGGCTTCGACATGGATTACACGCTGGCGATCTACAAACAGAAGGCGATGGACGAGCTCTCCATCCGTGCCACCATCGAGAAGCTCGTGGCGCGCGGCTATCCCGAGTTCGTCCGGTCCATCCCCTATCAAACCGCTTTTCCGGTGCGGGGTCTGCTTATCGACAAGCGATTTGGCCACATCTTGAAGATGAATCGCTACAAGTACGTGACCAAGGGCTACCACGGCCTCCGCGAGCTCGCGAAGGACGAGCTCCGCGAGCTCTATCACTCCAAGAAGATCCGACCGGCCACACCCCGCTACCACTGGATCGACACCCTGTACGCGCTCAGCGAGGCGGCGCTCTACGCGGCGATCGTGGATGCCATGGAGCAGCGCGGGCTGCACATCGATTACGCGCAGACCTTCACCGACATCCGGGAGAGCATCGACGAGGCGCACCGCGACGGGACCATCCTGAAGGCCGTCGCCAATGACTTTCCGCGCTTCGTTCACAAGGATCACGAGCTCGCGCCGACGCTGCACAAGCTGCGCAGCTCCGGAAAGAAGCTGTTCATCCTGACGAACTCGCGCTCGTCGTACACCGACCAAATGATGACGTATCTTCTCGACGGCGAGATGAGCGAGTACCCGCACTGGCGGAACTACTTCGACGTGGTCATCGTCGCGGCGACCAAGCCCGCGTTCTTTCAAGAGCACCTCCCGCTGATGGAACGCGACGGCAACGAGTTGGAGCCTGCGGCGCTGCCGCTCGAGCGGGGCAAGGTTTACGAGGGCGGCAACTTGCACGATCTCGAGCGCGCGCTCGGCGCTGCCGGCGACGAGATCCTCTACGTGGGCGACCACATTTACGGCGACATTCTCCGCAGCAAGAAGGAGAGCGCGTGGCGCACGGCCATGATCATCCAGGAGCTCGAGGGGGAGGTGCTCGCCCACGACTCCTGCAAAGAGGACTTTGCCCGCAGCGAACACCTCGAAGACTCCCGCGACCGGCTGGAGGACGAGCTACGTTTTTACCAGAATCGCTTCAAGGAGCTCACACGCCGCCTGGACCATGGCCACGCGCAGACGCCGGGAAAGACGAACGGCAGGACGAACGGCGTCTTCACCGGTGACCCGGACGCCGAGCGCCTACGCCTGAAGCGCGCAATCGATCGCGTGCGTGGCCGGCTCCGCCAGGTCGAAGCGGAGCTTACGCTGATCGAGCGGCGGCTCGACCAGCGATTTCACCCGTACTGGGGGCCGCTCCTCAAGGAAGAAAACGAGGAGTCGAGCTTCGGTTCTCAAGTGGAAGAGTACGCCTGCCTGTATACGTCGCGTGTGAGCAATTTCCTCCTCTACTCTCCCCAGCAGTATTACCGGAGCCCGCGAGACGAGATGGCCCACGAGCTCGGGTGAGCCAGCGCGATGAGCTCGCCCGCATTGCCGCGCGGTCGCATCAAGGTGCGGCCCGAAGATTTCGTCGTCGAAGAGATTGCCGCCTACCCACCGAGCGGCGTCGGTGAGCACGTCTTCGTCCGCTTTACGAAGCGCGACGTGACGACGCTCGATGCCGCGAGAGCACTAGCCCGCGCCCTCGGGTGCGACCCCCGCGAGGTCGGCGTCGCCGGGATGAAAGACAAGCGGGCCGTCGCGACGCAGACGATTTCGCTTCATGCGCCGCGCGGAGTCGCCGCCTGCGAGCTTTCGGACCGGGCGCGGCTCCTGTCGCTTGAAGGCGTGATCGTGCACGACGCCACGCCGCACGGTCACAAGATCAAGGCGGGTCATTTGGCGGGCAATCGATTTGCGATCAACGTCCGCGATGTCCCGCTCGCGCGTGTCGGGGAGGTCACCTCTGGGCTCGAGCGGCTCGCGCGCGAGGGTGTGCCGAACGCGTTCGGGAGGCAACGCTATGGGGCCGCGGGCGACAACGCGACACGTGCGCTCGCCTGGCTCCGCGGGCAGGAGCGTGGTCCGCGGGAGCCGCGGCTGCAGCGACTTCTCTGGTCCTCCTTGCAGTCGGCGGTCTTCGACGCCGTGCTCGAAGCGCGCCGTGCCGATGGAACGTGGGCCACACCGCTGGAGGGCGACGTGCTGAAGCTTCATTCCTCCGGGGGGCTCTTCGTTTGCGCTGATGTTCGGACCGACCGTGAGCGGGCGCTCACCGGTGAATTGTCGCCCACCGGACCGATCGTCGGTGCCCGCGGGCAGTGGGCCGAGGGCCGGACCGGAGAGCTCGAGCGGCGTGCCGCGGACCTGGTACTGGGGACAGACTTCGACCTCACGCGCACGCGGCGCCTCGGCGAGGGCACCCGCCGCGCGCTGCGCATCTGGATCCGCGAGCTGCGCTGGGAGGTCACCGAGGGAACGGCCCTGGAAGACCCCCCCGAAGCCCTACGCGACCAGCGCGGGCATGCGACGGCCTGCGTGCGGGTTTACTTCGTGCTACCGAAGGGAACCTATGCGACGACGGTGCTCGGCGCCGTCGTCTGCCTGACCGAGTCACCGCACGATCGCGACGACGGCGCACCTGAAGGAAACGATCCGGACGAAAGCGGAGCGATAGCGTGACCCACCGAGCACGACGGAGCGAATCGAAGTGAACTCTTTGATCGAACGAGTCAAGAGCGCAATGGTTGGCCTAGGGACGGGGTGGATCCTCGTCCTGATGCTCGTGCTCAGCATCATTTCGCTGGCCATCATGCTGGAGCGGGCCTGGCTGTATTGGTCGCTTCGCGACGACATCGAGGTGCTCATGCGGGACCTGGGCCGGCTGCTGCGGGGCGGTGACCTCGAGGGAGCACGCCAGCGGCTCGAGGCGTCGCGCAGCGCCGAAGCGGCCGTCGTCGTCGCCGGGCTCGTCGAATCGGATCGGGGGGTCGCCGCCGCCGAAGAGGCCATGGAAGGCGCCAGCGCGCTCCAGCGGCTCAAGCTCGAGAAACGCCTGGCCTACCTCGGAACCCTGGGCAACAACGCGCCTTTCATCGGTCTCCTCGGCACGGTCATCGGGATCGTCGCCGCGTTCGACGAGCTGAGCAAGGTGAAGATGGCGACCTCCGGGTCCACGCAGCTCGCGCCCGAAGCCGTCATGGGACGCATCTCCGAGGCGCTCGTCGCCACCGCCATAGGCATCCTCATTGCCATCCCCGCGGTCGCGGCATTCAACGCCTTTCAGCGTGTCGTCCGCGGAACACTGGCCAATACGCAAGCCCTCGGGCACGTGCTCCTCGCACACCTGAAGGCGGTCCCGCTGCCGGCCGGTGCGCTGCAGACGGCGCGCTCGGAGCGCTCGGCGACGAGCGACGTCCCTGCCGCGAACGACTCGGGGAGAAACTGAGATGGCGGGCGGCGCGCTCTCCGAGGCCGATGACGCGATCACCGGAATCAACGTCACCCCGCTCGTCGACATCACGCTCGTGCTCCTCATCATTTTTATGGTGACGACCAAGATCGTCATGAACCAAACGGTCCCGCTCGACTTGCCCAAAGCGGCGACGGGCACGAGCGACGTCCAGGTGGTGTTCAGCATCATCCTGGCGGCCGACGGCCGGGCGGTGGTCGACGGCAACCCCGTCGCAAATGACGACACTATCTTGCAGCTTGCCCGCGATGCGCAAACCCAGCACGCGGATCTGCGCGCCGTGATCAAGGCCGACGCCGCGGTGACTCACGGCCGCGTCATCCACGTGCTCGACCTCCTCAAGCAGGCGCACGTCAGCAAGATCGCGTTCGGGGTATCACCCGTCCTCGCGCAGCCTCGTTGATTTCACGGACTGATGGCAAAGCGAGCCACTCACGCCGGACCTGTGAACGGCGCGCCGCGCTCAGCGCTCATGGAGCGACCCTTCGCGGTCGCCGGCGGCGGGGGGGCCCTCTACGACGACCCGATGAGCCGCGTCTTCGGCCTCGACGCGAAGACCTCAACCCTGCGCGCGTGGTTCGGGTACACGTCCGGGTCGACCGCAATGCTGGTCCTGCTCATGGCGCTGGCGAGCCTGCTGGCATGGGCGCGCGCCCTGCACGCCCACGACGTCGTGACGATTCCCATCGAGCTCGAAGTCCAGAAGGACGAAGCGCCGCCCCCCGCCCCGCCGCCCCCCGAACAGCCGAAGAACGAAACGCCTCCCGCGGCACCGCCACCACGGGCCGTGCC
>JALYHV010000189.1 GCA_030776205.1 Myxococcota bacterium
CCTCTGGCCACAGCACCCCCAGCGCCCGTCGCGCCCACGGCGGTGCCCAACCGGTGTACCAGCGCGAGCGCACGACGGCGGGCCAGCGGGAACGCGGGCGAAGCCGGACGGTGGTCTCCGCCATCGAGAACGGAGCGGGATCGGTCGCGGTGTCGGCGCGGCCGACTTTTCCGAAGACGGTGCTCACCTCGCCGAAGGCGGCGATGGCGCGGTCTTGCTTGCGCAGCTGCCACGCCGCGAGCTCGGGCGGTACGCCGGGGAGGGTGGTCGGCATGAAGAGCAAGTCCCCCTCGTCGATGCGGGGGAGAAATTCTCCGCCCAGTCGCGTGGCAATCGGGAGGCAAGAGGCGACGGCCAGGGCGGCGGTGGTGAGCGTCAGCGCGGGGTTCGAGAGCGCGAACCGCACGACGGGGCGGTAGGCGCGAACGAGGCTGCGCGTGAGCGGGTTCTTGAGCTCGGCGACGACAGGGCCGAAGAGCAGCCGGTCGCGGAGGGCGGGGGCGAGGGTGAGGGTCACGACGGACGCCGAGGCGATGACGAGCGTCTTGGTCAGCGCTAGCGGTCCAAGCAGGCGCCCGGTTTCGCCCGAAAAGGCGAAGACGGGCAGGAACGAGAGCGCGGTGATGACGAGCGAGGTCAGGATGGCGGGGGCAAAGGCGCCGGCAGCCGCAAGCAGCGTTTGCCGGCGTGCGGCGGACGAAGCGCCGGAGGCGGAGGCCTCCAGGCCGCGGTGGCAGGCTTCGAGGGCGACGACGTCGGCGTCCACCGCGATGCCGAGCGCGATGCCAATCCCGCCGAGGCTCATGATGGTCGCAGGGACGCGCAGCAGCGCCATCGCCCCGAAGGTCAGAAGGAGGACCGCCGGGAGGGTCAAGAGGGGGACGAGCGCGCTGCGGCCGTGGAGCAAGAAGACGAGAAGAACGGCGATGACGGCCGCGACCTCCTCAACCAGGGCCACCGCCATCGTGTGCTCGACCCGGCCGGCGAGCTCCGTGCGATCGTAGACGGTGACGATGTCGAGGGCGCCCGGGAGTCTCGGGCGTGCGTCGCGGAGCGTCTGGCGCACGGCGCCGATGACCTTCGCGAGATCGGCGTCGCGGCGGAGGAGGACGATGCCCCCGACGACCTCCCTTTTGCCTCCGAGGTCGGCGACACCGTTCGGCATGGCGTCGTCCACCCGCACGCGTCCGACGTCGCCGAGCTTCAGCGGCGCGCCTGCGCCAGGAACGTCGAGTGGGGCGTTCTCCAGGTCTTCCAGCGTGAGCACGGCCGCCGGCGGCCGGGCCGGATCGCGTGCGCCGCCCAAGGGGCCCATGACGCGGCGGAGCGCGACGAGGAGGTCCGTAAAGGCGAGGCCGCGCTCGCGCAGCGCTTCGCCCTTCGCCTCCACGAGCACCTGCTGGGCGTGACCGCCCACCGTGGCGACCTCCGCGACTCCGGGGATGGAGACGAGCGCGGGTCGCAAGATATCTTCTTGCAGGCGCCGCAGCGGCAGCGGGGGCTCACGGTTCGAGCTGTCGACGAGCGCGTACTCGAAGGCCCACCCGGCGCTCGACGTGGCGGGGCCGATCTGGAGCCGGACGTAGGGCGGGAGCTCCGGCGCAACCTGCGCGACGCGCTCGGCGACCGCCCCGCGGGCGTCATCCAGGTTCGACGCGGCGGGGAAGACGACATCGACATAGGCCATGCCAGCCATCGAGGCGCCGCGGACCGCCGTCACGCCGTGGACTCCGTTGAGGGCCCTCGTCACGCGCTCGGTCACCTGGGACGCCACCTCGAGGGCGGGGTGGCCCATCCACTCGGCGACGAGGACGATCTGCGGGTCGGCCACGTCGGGGACGACGTCGTTCGAGAGCGTGCGGCCACCCAGCGCGCTGGCTACCGCGAGCAGGGCGGCGCAGGCGATGACGACCCAGGGATGCCGCGCGCTCCAGGCAACGACGCGCCCGATCACGGCCCCGGCCCGGACGCTCCCTCGGCGGGCGGGAGGAGACGCCGCTCGGCATCCAGAAAGAAGGCGTTGGCCACAGCGATGCGGTCCCCGCCGCCCAAGCCGCCCGTCACGATTGCCCTTCCAGAGAAGACCTTGCCTACGGTGACCGGCCTCGGGCGGACGGTCCCATCGGGCGCGGTGGCGAGCACGTACGCGCCCTGGTCCGACTGGAGCACGGCCGAGTCGGGGACGAGAAGGGCCCTGCGTGGCTTCGCGGCGATCTGCACCCATCCCACGGTGCCGGTCTCGAAGTGGGCCGCGACGGAGTCATAACGAAAGTGGACCACCCAAGTGGACCCGTCCCAGGGGGCAGGGGGCAGCGACACACGACGCACGCCGACGATCCGGTCCGGGGCGGCCGTGGGAGCGAAGACTCCGCCGAGGTCTTCCGGGTTCGCATCCAGCTCGTCGCCGTACAGATGCGCCGCGAGGAGGCCGGGGCTCTCCACCCAAGCAGCGGCGCGGACCTCGCGCGTGAAGACTGTGGGGCCCATGATGGCCATCGCCTCGTCGTCGAGGGCGGCCGTCGCAGAGGAAGGCCGTAGACCGCCGCGCGCTCGCGGAACGAGCCGCATCCCGCAGAAGGGGCAGCGGTCGGGCGCGTCGGCGGCGACCTCCGGGTGCATCGGACACGTGTAGCGCACGCCCTCGACGCCCGCGGAGCGTTCGCCTCGCCAGGCCGATCGCGTGCCGAGCGCCAAGGCGCCGAGCGCAGCGAGCAACAGGACGAGGCGAACCGCGAGGTTCACGGCGGCGACGAGCCGCAGGTCACGGGGTGATGCGGACGACCTTGGCCACGCTGGGCACATTGCCGTTCAGGGCGAACAGATAGTAATCGCCGGGCGGCGCGACGTTGGCATTCGCGGGTGCCGTGACGTGGAACGAGCCCGCGCCGTTCGGGGTAGAGGCCGCCGCAAGCCAGCGCTGGTCGGTATTCACCGTGTGAGTGACGGTGGACATGCGAATCCAGGAGAAACGGGTGACTGTCCCCGTCGTCGTGACGGACAGCGTCGCGCCGTATCGTGCCGTGCTCGGCGCGCCCGTGAGCGACGGGCGCCCCGGCAGAAACAGGTACGGCGGGCTGAAGATCTGGACGTCCGAGTGGTTCGCCGTGCAGCCGTGGCCGCAAAGGCCACCGCCGGCAACGAACACGCGCGCGTCCGGCAGAAGCAGCGCCACGCCGTGGTACGTGCGAGGTACCGTCATCGGCGCGAGGTCGGTCCACGTCTCGGTGCTCGGGTTGAAGATCTCCGGCGTCAGCACCGCGCCGGCGTCTGTGAAAGCCTTGCCGTTGTCCAGCCCGCCGACGAGGAGGACTTCCTGGTCGGGGAGAATGACCGGCGTCGCGTACGCGCGGCGGTGGCGGAGGGGAGCGATCTTCTTCACCGACGCGGTGCCGCCGCCGTTGATGTCGATGAGGTACGCGTTGGTGCTGGACGGGGTCGTCGCCGAGCCCTTTCCGTCGTAGTTCGTGTTGCCACCGGCCTTCAGCAGCTTGCCGACATCGTACATGGCGGTGGAGTCGTTCTGGCTGAAGACGTCGTCGCCGCGTGGGCCGGCGGACGTGATCGAGCCGTTCCCCGTGAGGTCGTACCACTGCATGTTCGGCGTCGGGCCGGGGACGAAGAGCTTCCCGTTGGGCGCGACGAAGAGCCGGGGGTGCTCCTGGGAGCGGTTCAGGGCGTTCGACGTCTCGATGGGGCCCATCACGGCGCCCGGCACCGTCTTCCAGCCAACGCCGGGTGTGAAGATCTCGCCCGTGCCGCTGAGCCCAGAACGCCGATTGCCGCCCAGGGTGAACACGTCGCCCGACGGGAGCGTCACCGAGACGGCGTACCAGCGCCCCTGGGACATGACCGGCTCGGCCTTCCAGAGATTCGCCGAGGGGTCGTAGGTGCTCGTATTATTGACGACTGCCCCGCCGCCCGCGGCGAGGATGCGGCCGTCGGCGAGGCGCGCCGTTCCGGGGCAGAACATGTCGTGCGACGTCTGCGTCACGATGGTTTGCACGCCGCTCATGACGCCAGGCGAAGGATCGAAGATCTCGGTGAACGTCCGCTGCGTGCCGGTGGGACTGAATGCGTCGGGCTGCCACGAGGCCCAGGTGAGGACCTTGCCGTTCGTCAGTGCAGCGGCGGCGACAGCGATCGAGGGGATGCCCACGACGCCGCTCCATGAGCCGAGCGACCCGCCCGAGCCGCTGTCCGTGCCGCCAGCGCCCGCATCGGACGAAGCGGCGGGGGCGAGCGTCCAGGTCTGGTTGAGCGCGCCGGAGCAGGTCCACTGGTCGATCGGCGTGTTGTCGGTCGTATGGCCGCCCGTAACGTCCATGCAAAACGCGCTCGTCACGTTCACGAGGTGGAAGTCCGTGCCGGCAGCCTGCGGGTTCCAGACCTGGCCGGCGGCGCCCGCGGGGGTGCAGGTGGAGACGGCGAGCTGAGCGCCTCGCGTCGTGGAGCCGCCGGGGAGGTTCACGCACTGGGTCGGGTTCGAGGCAGAGACGATCTCGAAGCCACCGGTCACCGAGTTGAACTGCCAGAGCTGCGCCGCCGAGCCGGTGCAGCTGTTCTGGACGCCCAGCCCGCCGACGTTCTCGAAGCACTTGCCGCTATTCTTTGCGACGAGAGTGACGGGGCCCTGGGTGAGGGCCTCCGCCGAGGACATCACGGACTCCGAAGGGTCACCGGGGTTGCCGCCGACCGAGCCGCAAGAGAGGAGCGCCAGCGAGGACAGCGCGACAGGGGCGCGCAGCGGGAGCCCGGAACGAATGCGAACGTGATGGATAAAAGGCGAATGTCGAAGCACTTACTCTTCCTATTCCAAGCGGCGAAGCGGCTGGCGACATGCCGAGCGCTCCCCCGATAGCGGACAGGTAAGCTACTCGCCAACAGAAGTCACCTGGGATTTCGCGCGGCATCGTCACGGGAGCGCGCGTCGCGCACGGCGTGCGGCTTCGTCCACGCGCGGGCGTACAATCCCTCGCGAACCCATGTTGCCGCCAAGCGAGCCGTCGGTCCTTCGCACGACCGAGGGCGAAGTGCCTCTCGAAGAATACCACCTTCGACTCGAAGGGCGCGCCTGGCGAATCCGGCACACGGGCGCGATCCTCAGCCACGCAGACGAAGAGCGGTTTCTCCTGGGCGACCATCCCCGCGTTCCATATGGCGTCGTCCTCTGGCCCGCGGCGATCGCGCTCGCACACGACCTCGCCACGCGCCCGCTGAGGGGAACGAGCGTCCTAGAGCTCGGCGCCGGAACGGGATTGCCCGGCATTGTCGCGGCGTCGCTCGGCGCGCGGGTCGTACAGACCGATCGCCAGGAGCTGGCGCTCCATGTTTGCGAGGCGAACGCGCGCCGGAACGAGCGGCAGAACGGGCTAATGGCGGTCGAGCACCGCCTCGCGGATTGGACGGCGTGGGACGACAAAGCGACGTACGACTGGATCGTCGGGTCCGACATTCTTTACGCGCAGGCCATGCACCCTCATTTGCGCGAGATCTTCGATCAAAACCTCGCGCGCGGCGGTCGCCTCCTGCTCGCGGATCCATTCCGTAAAGAGAGCTTCGCTCTCCTCGAGACAATGGAGGCAGACGGGTGGGAGGTCAGCATGACCAAATGGACCGTCGGGATCTCGCCGCCCGAGCGGGCCATCGGAGTCTTCGAGCTCCGCCACCGCTAACGGGCACGCAGCGAGCATCCCAATCGCGGCGCGCGCCGCGCACCGCGCCCGCCGAACGAACGTCGGCGCGCTTTCAGAAGCCGTATCCCGCTTCGAGCAGGACACGCGGTTTGATGCCGCTCGAGGCGATCTCGCTCGGCCCGGTCGGCAGGTCGTGGAAATCATGGTTGACCGAGAGATACTCGAGCCCGAGACCGCCACCCACGACGAGGTGGTCCCAGAAGATCTGCTGGACACCCACGTCTGCCGCGATGCCGACGTTGGCAAAGCCTTGGTCTCCGCTCGGAAGGCTCGCGTTGTACGCCCCGAAGAGGAGCGACGGACCCACGAAGACCCCATTCATCCCGCGCTGCCCGGTGTAATAGCGATACCCGACCTCGGCGCCGAAGCCCGAAAAGGCTTGCGATGCGGTCGTGTTTCCGCTCGTCGCGACGTCCGCCGTCGTGTGGACGAAGTGGGGGCTCACGGTAATGACGTGGTGCGTGAGCGGGGCCCACTCGGCGTTGAAGCTAACCCTACCGCCTACGAACAGGCCGAGCGGATTCCATTCGAGCGCAAAGGGATCGTAGTGCCCTGGCTTATCGGTCGCCCGTGTGACGTCGCGGACGGCGCTGTCGACGCCGTTCGTCGCGCTAGCGGTCGCCCCCCCAACGTCATCGCTCGTGTGGTCGCCAGACTGCATGCTCGTCGTCCCCGCACGTCGCCGGTCGGTCGAGCTCGCGTGCGCCTGCGCGCCGGTCGCATTCGAACCGGGCTTCGCCGAGTCGTCGTGGCGTGGCCGCATCGCGTTCGCTTCGTTTTGGGATTGGGTTCGACTGCCGACGACTTCGGTGTTCGCCTTGTGGGCGGCAACGTCTGCGTCCCCGTTCGCGCGATTCACAACCGACTCCTTCGGCTCCGAAGCCGAGGCCGTTTCGTTGGCGTTCGCGGGGGTTTGTGCCCGCTGGGATGTCTCCGCCGAGGCGCATCCCGAAACGGCTGTTGTCGTTGCAAGCATGTATCCGAGGGTTCTGCTGAGGGGCATTTTGTCGGGCTCCGCTTGGGGTTTCGAAGTGCTTTGACACCCTCTTCAAAGCAGTTCATGTGCCACTCCGTTCTTTCGTACGCGGGTCACTGACGGGCGCGCCGTCGCGCCGAACCGAGGAGCACGCCCGGTACAACGGACCCATGAGTGGTGCTTGCCCGCCGCGGGCGCGTTCGACCTCGTCGGCAGTCCCGGAGGCCACGCGCCGCGTTCGTTCTGCGATCGGGGATGGGCTTCTGGCTCATGCGTCGGCGGCACGCCGAGGCGGAGCGTTTTTCGTGGCGAAAGCGTGGGGACGCGCGCGATTGCCTCGTTTCGAAAAAGCTCAGGCGCTTGCTCAGTGCGGATGCCGCGCGTAATGCGCTGCGAGCACGTTCACGCCGAAGTCGTTTGCCGGATCGCGCCACACCGTATGAACATGGTTCGCGTCATTCTGGGTGTTGTCGTACTCGACGAGGAACCGGGCATCCTGCAACCGGTAGTAATGGCCCCTCTTGAGCTCGAGGCTCCCCGCCCATGCGAACGCGAGCTCGCCCGTACCGCGCTCACGGAGCGCCTGGCGCTCGGTTTCGGCGACGTCGTCCGGCAAGCGGGAAACGTAGAGCTCGACGAGCGCGTCGAGGATCGATCGCTGCGGAGGGCTCATGGACCGCGCGGGCAGGCCCGGCGGCATCAAGGCATGCGTTACGCGGGATGCGCTCCCCGTCAGGAGGTCTGGCGGAGCTTCGTGCGAGACGATGGCGATGCCGCGCTGCTCTTCGTCGAGCGACGACACGAGCTCGCGTGCGACGTCTTCTAAGGGACCGAGCGGCCGGAGCTTCGCACCGAGGAGCGGCGCCTCTGCCGGATTTGCGCCAAAAAACGTGGGCGTCGGCGAGATGACGCGCCTGTCGCGGAGCGTGTAGTGAAGGGCGACGTGGTGCCCTTCGAACCGCCAGCCCCACGGGCCTTCCGAGGAGGGCCGACCAAAGATGCGCGTCCAATAGCGGAGCGGATCGCGACCAGGGTCGGCCCTTCGCCAATGCTCGCGGCGATCGAGCACGCGCTCGAGCCCTAGGATGACCGCCGCCACATTGTAGGCTTCCTCACTCAGGCCGCTGGCGACCAGCTTCATCGCGAGCCGCTGCTGGCGCGGATCCATGTCGAAGAGCGCCAGCCCGTCACGAGGCGGCGTCGGCATGTAGCCCCAGCGCCCGCGCTCGGTGAGCGGGAGGAAGGGAGCCTCGAGCGCGGTTCGCTGCACGGGGGAGAGCGCCGCGATCAGCTCCGCGGCCGCTTCTTCCATACGAAGGGCTGTGGCATGAGGCTGCATCCGAACGAGCGTAGCGAGCTTCTTCCCACGTCGCCGCAACCTGCGTCGCTCGATGCCACTGTCAGCCGTTGCTCATCGGCTTGGCACGACCGATATCGACCGCGGCGAGACCCTCGTGGACCTCGTGCCCTTCGGCAAGGCCCCTCGGCTCGTCGAGGTGGTAGCCGGCCTCGCCGTGATCGGCTTGATCGAGACCCTCCTCTTCGCTCTCGGGGTCAGGACGCAGGCCGATGAGCTTCTTGACCAGCAGGGCCACGCCGGTTGAGCCGGCGATGGCGAGCGCAAGGGTGACGCCGACGGCCTTGAGCTGCTCGAGCCAGAGCGTCTTGCCGACGACGTCGCTCAGGTTCGTGCTGAGGTTGGGGTTCGCGTCGGCGGTGGCCACGAACCCGGTGACGATCGCGCCGAGCGTGCCCCCCACGCCGTGAACGCCGAACGTATCGAGCGCGTCGTCGTATCCGAGCATGGCCTTCAGCTTCGTGACGGCGAGGTACGGGACGGAGCCCGCGAGCAGCCCCACGATCACGGCTCCGGTCGCGGTGACGAAGCCGGACGCCGGCGTGATCACGACGAGGCCGGCGACGGCGCCCGAGCACAGACCGAGGACGGTCGGCTTGCCGCGCGTGGCCCACTCGATGGTCGGCCAGGTGACGCACCCTACGGCGGTCGCCAGCGTCGTCGCCATGAACGCGTTGGCCGCAATGCCATCGGCGGCGACGGCGCTGCCTGCGTTGAACCCGTACCACCCAACCCAGAGCATGCCCGTGCCGATCATCGTGAGCACGAGGCTATGGGGGTAGAACGCGCGCTGTCCCAAGCCGGTGCGTTTGCCCACGAGGAGGCAAAGCACGAGGGCCGACCAGCCAGAGGACATATGGACGACCGTGCCCCCCGCGAAGTCGATGGCCCGAATGCTCGCGCTCGCGTTCCAGACGCCGTTCATCAGGCCATCGACGCCCCAGACCATGTGGGCGAGCGGGAAGTAGACGATCAGCATCCATCCCAAGAGAAAGGCCATGATGGCCGAGTACTTCATCCGCTCGGCGATCGCCCCCACGATGAGCGCGGGCGTGATGATCGCGAACATGAGCTGGTACATCGCAAAGACGCTTTGCGACACCCACGCCCCGTAGCTCGCGTTGGGCGCGGCGCCGACGCCCCGAAGGAACGCGAATCTCAGCCCGCCGATCCATGGGCTACCGGCGTCGAAGGCGAGGCTGTACCCCGCGACCCACCACAGGATGGTGACGAATCCCGCGCACCCGAGGCACTGGGCCATGACAGAGAGCACGTTCTTGCGGCGGACGAGACCTCCGTAGAAGAGCGCGAGCCCTGGTAGCGTCATGAAGAGGACCAGCGCGGCCGACGTCATCATCCAGGCGTTGTGACCCGGCCCGGAGGAGACGAGCGCCTTGGGCGTCCCGTTCGTGACGTAGGCCTCGAGATCCGCGACGCGGGTCGCGAGGTCTGCCGCAGGCGCGGCGCCGGCAGGAGGCGTGCCTTGCTGGGCCCACGCCGTCGCCGCATAGAGGAGCGTGGCAACGCTCGAAAGCGCCACGATTCCCGTCGCATGCCTCGGGCCACGCGGTCTCGCCGTCTCTCCACGCACCATCGCTCGAATGCCTCGCTTTCGCTGCGCCTTTCTATTTGGTCGGATGCTCCTCGTCCACGGCATAACGAGTAGCGCCGACGAGCGGAATTTTTCACGGCGATGATCGACGCGAGGCGGCAAGGATTTCTGCCGTCGTCGCAGGCGGTGGCGAGCTACAGCTACGCCATGCGATTTCGCCCGTGGGCGCTCCTCCTCGTAACGGCTCTCGGCTGCGGGCAGAGCCCGGCCAACAACGACACCGGCGGCTCCGACGCCGGGAGCGGATTCGAAGACAGGAGCGAGGGCGCCGCGGTTCCGGCTCCGGGCCGAGACAGTGGCCAGGGCACCGGAGCGCCCGGCGTGGACGGCGGAGCGGCTGCCGCGACGGACGCCACCGCCG
>JALYHV010000190.1 GCA_030776205.1 Myxococcota bacterium
GAGCTTGCCAACGTGCAGCTCGTCTCGTGGGCTCTCGAGAACCGAACTTCCCTGCTGCCTTCTCGCAGGCAGATCGAGACGGCGCGTTCCGTGACGCGGGCCGCCAGACTGCGCCTCGAAGGGCGAATGCAAATCGTCCTCGTTCTGCCGGACTGGCACGCCGATCGACCGCGCGCGTGCATGGACGGCTGGGCCCGTCGTTTCGTCGTGGTGGCCCCCGATGGCGTCGTGCTCCCGTGCCACGCCGCGCGCGCTCTGCCGCTCTCGTTCGAGGGTGTGCGTTCGCGTCCGCTTGGGGCCGTGTGGCGCGCAGGGACGGCGCTCAATGCCTTTCGAGGTGAGCGCTGGATGCCTGAGCCGTGCAGGAGCTGCTCGAGCCGCGAGCTCGATTTCGGGGGCTGTCGATGCCAGGCGTTTGCCATGACGGGCGAGGCCGCGGCCACCGATCCGGCTTGCGCGCTCTCGCCGAACCATCATGTCGTAGTGAGCGCGCGTCGCGAGGCGGAGCGCATGCCAGAGCAGCGATTCCTCTACCGCGGGCGCGGGCGCGCGCAATAGAGCGGACACACGCCCGCCGAATGCCATAGCCGGTCTCGTCGTGCGCCGGTCCGAGGCCGCGTCTCCGAATCTGCAAGTGCGGAGCGCGAGGCGAGCGGCCCTCGCTTGTCTACGGCGCTCGCACCGGCCGACCACCGCTGCCGGCACGCCTGCCCGACGCGCAGCGATCATGGGGCGAGCTGTCGCGCCATCCACGGGCTCTGCGCCAGGTCCGCGTCCGCAGCGCCCGAGGCGACTTCGCTGCGCTCGAACCGCATCCGGTCGTGCAGTCGATCCGCACCCTGAGCCCAGAGCTCCACCGCGGTAGGCCTAAGGAGATAGCCTCCCCAGTGACGGGGGCGGGGGACCTCACGCCCGGCGTGATCGATCTCGAGCTGCGCGGCGCGACGGCGAATCTCGTCGAGGCTCGTGACAGGGCGACTCTGGGGTGATGCCCACGCCGAAATGCGATGCCCGCGCGGCCGTGCGGCGAAGTACGCGTCCGACTCGGCAGCCGAAAGCCGCTCGGTCATGCCTTCCACGCGCACCTGCCGTCCGAGCACCGGCCAATGAAAGACAACCGCCGCGAGGCCGTTCTGCCCGAGCTCCAGTCCTTTGCGGCTCTCGTAGTTCGTGAAGAAACGGAGCCCTCGCTCGTCGATGCCGCGGCAGAGCACGACCCGCACCGATGGCGCTCCGCTCGACGACACCGTCGCGAGCGCCATCGCCTCGGGCTCCGCCGTCCCTCTTTGCCGAGCTTCTTCCATCCAATCGGCAAGCGTCTGCAGCGGTTCGGTCGGTTTCACGCGCGGTCACGGTACGCTCGTTCGTGCGAGCGCGCCGCCGTCTCGCTAGGAATCGTCGGCGGCGACGCGGCAGGTCGGAGTCATGGGCCGCCGGGGGAAAGAAGGCACGCGAGATTTGACAATCTGTATCGCGCAGGCTATCGGAAAACTCATCCATCCGATGTTCGCCTACCGCACCCTTCCGATTCTCTCACGCCTGCTCCTTACCGGGGCGGGAGAGGGTTGGTTCGCGGCCTGACGGACCTCACCTTCTCTCGCCCAGCGGCGCGGAGAAGGCTACACCTTGGTCGTCGAGTCTCCCGTCGCGTTCGCAACAGGAGCAGCCATGTCCGACCGAGTCATCGTATTCGATACAACACTGAGAGACGGCGAGCAGTCCGCCGGTGTCCTCTTCACCGAGCGCGACAAGCTCGACATCGCCGACCGCCTGGCATCCATGCGCGTCGACGTGATCGAAGCGGGTTTTCCTGCCGCATCACCCGTGGAGCTCCGGTCGGTACGGGCAGTCGCTCAGCACGTACGCACGTCGAGTGTTTGCGCTCTCGCCCGCTGCGTCGCGGGGGACGTGGACGCAGCCGCGGAAGCGCTCGCCGGCGCGGCGCACCCTCGTATTCATCTCTTCGTGAATGCCAGCGAAGTGCAGATGGCTCACCAGCTGCGTCGCAGTCACAC
>JALYHV010000191.1 GCA_030776205.1 Myxococcota bacterium
CGGGGCGTAGCGCAGCCTGGTAGCGCACTCGGTTCGGGACCGAGGAGTCGGAGGTTCAAATCCTCTCGCCCCGACCATTTGGTCATTTTCATTCGGTTCCGGTCACTTACGAACCGGACTCCGTTCCAGTTACCCCTCAGTCACCAGTCGCCCCGGCGAACCCCCCGATCGATCGCGGGACCGCACGGCCGACGCTTGCTGGATTCCGCCATTGGGCGCCGGACTCGGGACCCGCTCGGTCCAGCCCTCCGACAACGCACCCACGGGTGGCCGCCGCGAGGTCATCAGCGCCCGGCGCGAACGTCCCGTCGCTGAGGTCCTGTCCGCTACGAAGTTCGCGACGCTGTCCCTCGAGTAGAAGCCGACTGCGATGTCACGGCGCGAGGCTGCATGGGTCGCCTCGGGCTTTATCCCCTTTCAGATCGACACGATGCGAAACGCCATGGCGCCAAAACGAATCTGCCTCGTCGGCATCCGACGCTCGATGATAGCCCATGCGTCCGCAATACCGTACTTCGCGAATTGCCTTCGAATTCGGAATACATCCAGATTTACGCGGGGCGCGCGCATGGTTGGGTCATGCGACCAGCGGTCGAGATCGAGCCATCCACATGCCGAATCGGACGCTCCGCTCCGAGCATCTCGCAGCCGTCGCCGCGCCAAAGTCAACAGCAGGTAATTGTGGTTGCGAGCGCCGAGAACGAGCTCGGTGCGGTCAGAGACGATCGACAGGTGAACGTACTCGTCATCGGAGCTCACGGAGAAGATCGCTGTGAGCTGCTCAAGCCGGAGGGTTGCTCCGTTGCGAGGAGCATCGACCGAGTGCCCGGCGGAGCGACACGAAAGCGCGGATGCTCGTATGAGTATTGGGCCAGTGGACTCGCATCGAGGCCGCGATGTGGCCAACGCCTCTGATGTCTGCATGTTCGCTATGCTCGAATACGAGGCGTCTGCTCGTAGAATATGGCTCATGATTCGTCTGTCCTTTTGAAAGAGGTGGCGCTCGGCGCACGGACGTCGCGTCGGCCACGACGCGGACCGTTTGGCAGCAGAATGGGCGGGCGTTTCCTCCGTCACCGGGAGGAAGCCCTGCAGGACGGGCCGCACTTCTGCCGGTGTCCGGAGAGGACACGCACGAGAACCGCGCCGTCGTCGGAGTGAGGGCGCACGCGACGCGGGCGTGCCGGAGGTAATCCCACGAACGGCGCACACTCGGCGCGAGGCCCCGCGGGCCTCCTGGAAGTGAAGGTGACCCGCCGTCAGCTGTCGCCAGGCGTCGATCGCCCGGCTCGTTGCCGGCGAACGCTCGCGATAGGCGCTGAGGGCCATTTCGTCGGGCGACGAGACCTGCGACACGGAATTGAAGAGCCGGCCAGGGGACGAGGGATCGCGAACGGCCGACGACGCGGCGAATCGCCCGGTGCGATCGTGACGCGTTCGGGGAACCGAACCGCTCCGTAGAGGGATCCGCTCATGACGCCGGGGGCCGGGGCGTTTCCAGCCGGTGTCGGAGACATTGTTTTCGAGAGCGCCTTGTTGCTGCTTCACATGAAGGAGACGCAGACTCGCCCAGCTTCATGCTCGCTTTTGTTAGGGCCATCTCCGTAAGGCCATGTGGTATTGAGAGACGCAATGGTTCCTCCTCGGGAGCTGAACGAACGAATCCGGCAGTGCGTTGACGCCTCGGAAGCGAAGTGGCCAACGTTCCGATTGCCGCGAGTCGAGTTCGAACGGCGACTGCGAGCCGTCATTGACGGGCAGGAAGACAATCCATTCGAAGCGCTGGCGAGGATCCGGGCCCCTGATCTCTACATCGCGCACGCATGCGCGATGCGCATTCCGGGGGCGGTGACTACGTTCACGAGCACGTACCTGACTCGTCTCGAGGAAGATCTCAGACATTTCAAGATCCCGCAGGTTCTCGGAGAAGACGTACGTCGCGAGCTCGAGGACACGTTGCTGCTCGGATCCGGTGAAGTGGGGCCCAAGATCGCCCAATACGAGGGCCGCGGCCCCCTACGACGATTCGTCGCCACCGCCGCGCGGAACGCAGCGATCAGCCTTTTGCGTCGGCGCTCGCGCGATCCCGATGTGGACGTCGACGCGATCCAGTCGCAGCTGACACCTTGCGCCGAAAGTGTTCGACGAGGGGCGTCACCTCAGGACGCCGCCGTTCGAGACGCCGTGCGGGCGTCCCTCTCCGCGCTGGACCGCCGCCAGCGCATGATCGTCCGACTTCACCTGTCGCGCGGCGTCGCGCTCACGCAGATCGCCAAGATGCTGGGCGTTCACCAGTCGACGGTCAGTCGGACGTTCGACGCGGCGCTTCAACGACTGCATCGAGACATTCGCCGCCATCTGCGAGAAGATCACGGGTTCAAGGAGAAGGAGATGGAGTCCGCCATCCGCGAGGTTCGTAGCCAGCTCGATCTGAGCTTGTCACGAGCACTTCGCGATACGGGCATCGGCTAATCCCGACGTCGGAAACGGCTCATGTGAAGCGAGACCGTTTCGCGGAGACCGCCTGTGGGTGTCACGACATCTTGCTGCAACACGATCGATCCTAGGTTAGACGATATGGGGGAACGAGAAGTTATGCATGGGTCGCCGGTCGCTGGCGTCCTAGTCGGAGAAGCCGCTCGCGCCCGGTGCGAGAGCTTACGAAAGGCGACGAATGTCGGGGCGTCAGAAAATAGTCATCGTGGGTGCGGGCGTGGGAGGACTGACCGCCGCCCACGAGCTCATCGAACGCGGCTTCGACGTCGAAGTGTTCGATCGCAGGTGGCAAGCCGGAGGAAAGGCCGCGAGCGTTCGCGTCGATCTTGCCGGAGGCCACTCGTCTAAGTCGCGCGATTTCGTGCCTGGCGAGCACGGCTTCCGATTCTTCCCGGGATGGTACCGGCATCTGCCCGATACGCTTGGGCGGATCCCCAGCGACCGCCACCGGGAGCACCGAGGCGACAGAACGGTACGCGACCACCTCGTCACAGTGGGCAGTAACCTGCTGGCCTCGTACAACCGGGACCCGATCCCGATCGTTCTCCACGCGCCGCGGAGCGCCGACCAGGCGCAAAAGCTGCTCTCCTTCGTCGTCGGCGTGCAGAAGATGGGGCTCTCGTGGGACGAAGCGGTCCTCTTCTTCGGAAAGCTCATCGAGTTCCTAAGCGTGCCCGACGACGTACGGCGCCAGAAATACGACAAGATCGCGTGGACGACGTTCATCGACGAAGAAAATCGAACGCCCGCCTTTCGCGTCCTGGCCGCGCACACGAGAACCCTTGTGGCGGCCAAGGCGACCGAGGCTAGCGCATACACAATCGCCACCATGGCCGTGCGGACGCTCTTCGGGTCCTCGCTCACCGTCGATCGCGTTCTCGACGGACCGACGAGCGAAGTCTGGATCGATCCGTGGGTGCGCCATCTCGAAGGTCAGGGCGTCAAGTTCCACTTCGGTTACGACATGGACACCATTCGCTTCGACGGGAAAGGATCGGGCATCGCGTCGTTGACCTTCTCGCCTATCGATCGACAGTATTTTAAGGCGGCGGAAAGAGAGAAGCGATTCGGCGAGTACGCGGCCTGGCGCCACGTTCGAGACAAAGATGGCACCACCAAGGACACGTTCGACGCCGCCGATCTGGCCCTTCTCCGGAAGCTCGTTCCCGATCACCAAAAGGTGCACGCTCGCTCGGCAGCGCCGGACAACCAAGAAGCCGCGGATTATTTTGTGTTCGCGCTGCCCATCGAACAGATGGCCTACTTCATCAACCGGTCGTCCATGATGACTTTCCACGACGGCTCGCTTCGCAACGTCGTCCGCCTGAGCGGCTCGACCGATTGGATGGCCGGTATTCAGTTTTACCTCCGAATCCCACTGAACCTCGAACCGGGGCACATCGTCTGCTCCGATTCCGAGTGGGCACTGACCGCGATCGATCAGACCCAATTCTGGCGCAACGTGAGGCTCCCGGACGGCGTGCAATCGATCGTCTCGGTGGACATCAGCCAGTGGGATAAGAAGGGCCGCTTCAACAACAAGGAAGCGTTCCGTTGCACGAAGGACGAAATCGCGGAAGAAGTCTGGAAGCAGCTCAAGGCTTCGTTCAACCGCGACGCAGGCCGCGTTGTGTTCAACGAGGCCATGCTCCTGACCGGAAAGTTGAAAGGGAGCTTTTACCTCGACGATAATGTGGCTGAGCGCTTCGACCGGAGAAAACAGGGCGACTACAGCCGGGCCCAGGCGGTTCGGTTCAGTGCCGACGAGCGCCTCTCGCCGAGCGAAGGCTGGAGCGAGACCCCTTTCGTCTTCGGCGAGCGCATCGAGATGAACATCGAGCCGATCCTGGTCAACCGTCCAGGATCGCTCGCGCTCCGGCCGTCTGCGGAGACGACCGAGATTCCCAACATGTTCTTTGCCGCCGATTACGTCGATACCGCAACGAACCTGGCTTGCATGGAAGGCGCGAACGAGGCGGCGCGCCTGGCCGTGAACGCCATTCTCGATCGGGCAGGGTCGACGCGCGACCGTTGCCAGACCTGGGACTTCGCCGACGGCGACGTGCTGTCGACGGTCGCGACCTTCGCGCAGATGATCGAGCAGGGGCCTGGCGTTCGACGATCGATCGGGGCGGCTGCCAGCGCCGCCACGACGCTGGGGGCGATGGCGACCCGCGCAGGGCAGAACCTTCTACAATTCTGGAAAAAGCGATGATCAAATTCACCATGACCGCCCCGGCCGGCTCGTTCACAACGGTCCCTGTCGGACGGATCCCGGGCGGCTTTCGACTGCAGATCAGCTACTCGGAAAACATCACGTTCGCCGGGGTCGCCACGGACGAAACGCCTATCCAGGGAAAGGTGCTGGCGGGTGCCGACTGGGTGCTGCTTCGCGACGACGGCGTTGCCGTGTTCAACGCCCAGATCACATTCCAGGCACAGATTCGCGGCGCCCAACCGGAACAGCATTCGTACCACGTCTTCGACGCCGCGATTTCCGGTCGGGTACTCATCAACGCCGCGCGCGGTAGCTGGCCGGTGAACTCCGTCGCGGACCTGAAGACGTTGAACGGCCGTTTCCCCGCGACGTTGCCTATCCAGTTCGAGACCTCGAACGAGCCCCCAGCCGGTGCATCGAAGGCCATGCTCGCGGCCGGGGCCAATTGGCAGAAATTTGCCGATCTCGCGACGAGTCAGTTTCTCGCGACAGGCGAAATCGAGATCGTGGCGGGAGCCTTGCAGAGCGCGACTCTCGCGGTCGCGTCAGTCGACGACACGCTACGAGCAATAACTGTGGGCGCTGCCGGGCGCTCGGGGGTGGCGCCCGCAATGCCCGGACCGGTCAGAGAGGATCCTTTGGCGAACATGTTCCTCTCCGCTACGGAGACGACGTGGCCTCTGATCCGCTCCGTTCCTTCGACGATCTTCGAGCACATCGATGAGGTCTTCAAGCACCACGCAGCCGGTGCGAGCCCCCTGTTCGCGCACCGCGAGAAAAAATGGTCGGCGATGGAATGGCCCGCAGCTCACCTGTTGATCCGCGAATTGGTCGGCATTGTGGATACCGCTCGCCGCAAACCCACGGACTACCACGTGCCGGACGACCCCCGTCCAAACGCAGGGCACAGCGTGGCAAGGCGATGATCATGCCGCGCGCCTACTTTCTCGACAAGGCGCTCCTGTATCTCTTCTCGTACAACACCGAGATCGAGCCGATCACCCAGCGAATCGGCGTCGTCAACGCCGGCGTTCGCTTCAACGCGCTCGGCCGGCCCGACGAGTCGCGGGTGTATCACGTGCTCCGCGAAAAGACGGAAGGAGGGCTCGGACCGAACTTCAAAGTGATCACAGGCCGCATCCGCAAAGGATTCGACGCTGCCCTGTACCGAACGGACGACGTCGTGGTCGACGAGATCCGCATGACCATCGAAACCGACGACGGCGCGCTCATCGGCTCGCGATACCGTGGAACCGCCTATCTCGGAATGGGCGGCTACGATGCGTACGTGACGGGTATCGATCGGGTGGGTCGCGAGAAGGCGCCGGCGCACGTGCCGCTCGTAATCACCCCGCGGTACGAGACGGATCACAAAAGCTACATCTGGCTGATGGACTACCAGTGCGTCGGATTCGCCCGCGCCGAGGTTATTAAGAGTGAGATTCGACGGATGACGTACGACATCTATGCGATGACGTGAAAAAGCCATGACGCAACCAAGCCCGATGCCCGCAGTTCTGCCGGACCTTCGCGTGGTGCGAACGTCGTTTCTCGACAAGCAGCTCGCGTACGCCTTTTCATACGAGTACACGCTCGACTGCTACGGGGTCTACGCATCGAGTCCCAGCACGACACGCCTCTCCCTCCGGCCCGGCCGCGAGGGAAGCGCCAAAGTCTTCCACGTGCTGCGCGACGATCGCGTCCCCGGAATCGACGGTCTGGGTCACGACATCCCCGCGCAATTCCACGTCACCGGGCTCGACGAGTCGGCGTTCGGATGGGTACATGCGACGTCCGGCACCCTTGAAGGGAGAATGGTCCTCGAGTCGCCTACTGAGAAGACGGACAACGATTTCATTCGCATCTCGGTGACGTATGGCGGCGCGCTCCAGCTTCCCGATTCCCTGAAGATGATTGACATCGACCCCGATGCGACGAAAGCCATTTGCGCGAGCGCGTTCGTGATTCCGTTCTTCGAGACTACTCACCCGAAGTACCACTGGCTGACCGAACAGGCTTGCCTAGCGTTCGGCACGTGGCAACTGCGGAAGCGGACCGTGACCGCAAGCTTCGACGTCTACTGCGCCGAATGAACCGGAGCGGCGACGATCATCGGCGAGTCGACAGGGATGCGCAGACGCTTCGCCAGGTCGAGGTACCGAGGGAGCGGTTGCTCGAGCGGGCTCGCTCCTGGAGCGCCGCTGGAGTGCAGAGCTCTGTGTAGCTGAGCCTCGCGATAGAGAAGACCGAGTCGCCGCGCCTCGGCCAGCCCCCGTCGCCAGAGCTCGATCGCGCGGCGGCGGTTTCCACGGAGCGAAAGGCGAGTCCCCTCGTGCAGGCAGTAGCTCGGCACGGCCGTGGGGAAGAGGCGCGCCGCCTTCGCTAGGTCACTGCAAGCGGCACGTGCCTTCGCGTGCCTTTCGCGGGCTCTTCGACCGGAGGCATCGGTCCAGACGGCCAGGTGAACGTGGGCGATCCGCGTGTAGGCATCGATGCTGCCAACGTGGATCGGCTGCGTCTTCTTGACCAGCGCACTAGCGCGGTCGGCGCTTGCCGCTGCCTCCTCGATACGTCCCTGGACCATCGCCAAGAAGCCTCGCATCCCGACGACCTGGACCTGCTCGGGCGCACCCAGCCGGGGCATCATGGATTCGGCGTGTGCGACCGCCTCCGTGGCGGCGGCGAAGTCACCGCGGGTTGACTGGACCTCGGCCTCGCTCAGGAGACCCCAGGTGAGCGTCTGCGGATCGTCGCGCCGCAGCGCGGATTCAACGACCTGGCGAGCCCACGCCAGGCGTTCATCGAAATCGCACGTGGCCCCGCCGCGGACGCCGGCAGCCTCTTCCCAGCGCCGTCGAAAGCCCAGTTCGGTCGCAAGAGTGAGCGCTCGGCTGGACTCGACTATTGCACGGTCCCATTCGCCGAGGCCCGTCAAATAGACGGCGTGGAGGAGCCGCAGATACGACTCCGTTTCGGCGTTGTACGCTTGGTTCAGCGTCGCCTCGGCGAGCGCAAAGTATTTGGCCGCTGTCTGCCGCAGAGGCATGAGACCGGCTGCGGCGCCCGCATTGGTATACGCCGCCGCGAGGTGTGCAGACGGGGCGGCCTGCTCCGCCAAGTTGAGTGTCGTGAGATTGGCAAGGAAGAGCGGCAGGTACTCGCCCCGGTAATAGTAAATCTGCTCGAGGCGATCGTACGCGCGGGCCGCGTCGAGCAGGTGCGGGCTCTGCTGCGGGTCCGCCGTGATCCACCTCCTCGGCAGCGCGCGATGAACTATCTGCTGCGCGATTTTCGGGAAGATGTACGACGCGATTCGCGGCGCCGTCGCGGGCATCGGCCACCCCAGCAGGGCCACGGCCTTCTCGAGGTGGTGCTTGCTCGACTCGAGATCGCCGAGACCGTAGAGGGCGTCCCCCGTCTGTCGCTCCCAGGCCGCGAGCCGCGAGGCCGCGACCTCCGAGCATTCGGATCCGGAGAGCTGCATCGCCTCGCCGAAGAACCGGACCGCATCGGCATTCGACGAGTCCCGGAGCGCGTGCTCCCCGGCCTTCTCGAAATAGTCGACGGCGCGCGACATGTCTCCCGCCCCGCGAAGGTGGTAGGCGAGCTCCGCGTAGTGTCCGGCGCGCTCGGGATCCTCACCTTGGGCTTCTTGGATGGCTCTCGCAGCGCGACCGTGCAAGATCGATCGTCGCTCCGCAGTAAGCCGCGCGTATGCTGCCTCACGCAGCTTGTCGTGCCGGAAGCGCAGGGTGTCGGTCGACACTCGCTGGACGATCTCGCGCTCGAGCATCTCGTCGATGGCGCGGGACGCGGCATCGTAGGAACTCGATGCGACAGCCGTCATCATCGAGATCCGAAACTCGCGGCCAAGCACGGCCGCCGACTCGGCCAGACGTTGGGTCGGCGCGGCCAGAACGACGAGTCGGCGTTCCAGAAGAGACTGCAGTGAATCCGGCAGGGCCAGAAGCTCGCTGTCGTAGGGCGCGTTCTGCGCGCGTGGCGAGAGGGCCCAGCCTTCGACCGTGCGATCGAGCAGGCCCTCGGCGGCGGCCGCTCGGAGGTACTCCGCGACGAAGAAAGGGTTCCCCTCCGAATGGCGCGCGAGCGCCTGTACGAACCGCGCGGGCGCCGCGTTCGAAAGGAGGTCGCCAACCATCACCCGGAGAGAAGGCGCGTCGAGACGCGCGAGCCGGAGCGTCACGACGTCCCCTCGGGACGCCAGATCCCCAATGGCGGTCGAGGCTTCTTCGCTGCGGTAAAAGGCGAGCACGAGGAGGTGCGCGTTGACGAGCGCGCCCTGCGTCAGACTCTGCAAAAAGGCCAGCGACAGATCATCGGCCCATTGCAAGTCGTCGATGACCAGCATCGTCGGCGCGAGCTCCGACAGCCGGACGACCAGCTCGGAGACTGCCTGCAAGATGCGCTCGCGCTCGGCCATCGGAGGCAATGCGGCGAGGTCTTCGGTCGCCGGCAACTCAATCAAACTGAGGAGCGTGGGTTCGTAGCGAGCCAGCAATCGGATCGAGAGCTCTGATCCGAAAAGTCTCGTCGCCGCATCGGACCCGAGCTCGCGACAGCGGTCCGACGCGAACTGCAGCAGCTTGCGAAGCGGTTCCAGTGCGCCGCCGACGAGTTCGGGGTTCGCTCCTCCCGCTGCCGCGATGGGAGTGCATTCTCCGGTGATGACTTCGAAGCCCGCGCGCGCTGCCCGCTGCGCAATTTCGGACGCCACGAAGGTCTTGCCGATTCCGCTTTCGCCGCCAATAAGAACGAGGCGCCCCTTCCCAAGCTCCGCGTCGACGCGGTAGCTCTGAATCTGTTCGAGGATCGCATCGCGCCCGACCACCCTCGGCCGAAACAGATAAGGAGCCGACGGGACCGATGACCCCGAAGGCTTACGTCCTCGGGTCATTTGCGCGAGCCGCTCCGCCACGGTGTCGGCGTCCCCTATCCGGTGCTCGGGCCGTTTCGCGAGGAGACTTGCGAGAAGCTCGTCGAGGCCCGGCGGCGTCGCCGAGACGAGGTCGGATGCGCGAGATGGCTCCGTGCGCAGATGCGCTTCGACGAACCCGTTGGCGGTGGTGGCCAGAAAAGGTGGCCGCCCGGTGAGGCTCTCATAGAGCATGCACCCCAGAGCGTACAGGTCAGCGCGCGCATCCGGGATGTTCCCTCGAATGAGTTCGGGGGAGATGTATGGCAGCGTCCCTCGGAGCCGCCCGCCGACCTCCAGCGACTCGCGTCCGATCGCGCCACCAGCGTGCGACAGGAGGCCGAAGTCCATGAGCACGGGCGAGCCGTCCGCGCGGACGAAGATGTTCGCGGGCTTCAAGTCACAATGCACGGCCCCGGCGCGGTGCACGAAACCCACGGGTTCGCAGAGCTGCGCGAACAAGGACAGAACGTCGTGGAGTCGCCCTCCGCCCGCGACCGGCCTCGTGGCCGTAGAACCCCGGTCGACATTGGTTGCCCCAGCCTTCCAGCGGCCGGCGCGGGAAACCCACAGAACGTCGTTGAACGCATCGAGGGTCACGCCATCGAGGAGGTCCATCGCGTACCACGGGTCGCCTTCGACGATGCCACTTTCGAGGATCCGGATGACTCCCGGGTGACGATGCCCCGAGAGGAAGGCGATCTCCCGCCTCATTGCCGCGAAGACCTTCTGGCTCGCCCCGGCGACCGTCTTGACGGCGGCTCGCTCTCCCGTGTCGTCACGAATCGCTCGATAGACGATCCCCATCGCTCCGCGGCCTAAGGTCCCGGTCACCCGATACGGTCCGTAGCGCTCGCGAGCGACAGGCAACCCCCACTCGGCGGGTCTATCCGAACGGCGCGCGAAAGCGGCGACGAGGTGGATGAGGGCCGATTCCGCCGCCGCGTTCACGCTGCTTCCCGGCAGCGAATTCTCGGTGGAGGCGCGGGCCTGCTCGGCGACGAGGGCCAGGCAGGCGTCGCACTCGTCGAGGTGTGCCTCGAGTCGAGACACCACGTCGCCGGAAAGACTTCCCCGCGCGAACTGAGCCACGTGCGTCTTGTCCGGACAATCCATCGTTCCTCCGAACGATGGAGACCCTATCCGTGGTCCAGGGCGAATGCACGGGGGAAGTGCGCCCTCCGCGCTCATCGACGACATGAGCTGTCATCAACACCTCCGCCCATTAGGGGGGGGCAGCGCGGGATGATGTGGCGTAGCCGTTCGAGCCGTTGAACGATGTCGCGCCGCCTCGATTCGAGGTCTGACGCGGAGTGGAGGACCACGTGTCGACGTACGCCATTCCGGACGCCATTCCGGACATCGATGGTGCCACGGACGGCCGTCGACCCCGGCACTCCATCGAGGGCGCCCGCCATGACGTTCGTGACGTGCGGACCAGCCAAGGGCGTCTCGCACTCCCGCCACGATGGATCGCGTCACGGCGCGAGCTCGCGGAGGACGCGGTCGTCCGGAGAGGCGGCGAGCGCTCCGCGAAGGAAACAACTGCGATCTGCGGGCGACACTCCAAGCCGACGCATTGGCCCCTGGCCCGACAATGGGTCGTGTTCCTTCGTCAACGCGTCTGTTTGTGTCGGTCGCGCACCATTTTCTATTGGGAAAGCGACATTTTCATCTGGCAGTGTGTCATTGCCAATCGGTAAATCGTCGCAACGGGTTGGGCGGGATACGTGGTGGACGGAAAGAGCCTCGTCTCGCGTGAACAAAGCGTCTTTTCAGGTGCAACGAGCGACTTTTTCGGCGAGCGGCGTCTCTCTTCCAATCGGCAGCGCGACGTCGGTCGTTTGCAACGTGCCGTTTCCAGCCCGCAGGGTGTCTTTGCCAGTCGAAAACGTGTCTGTTTCGGTCGTCGGCGCGCCTTTGTCCCTTGTTCTCGTCGCTTTTCTGGTCGGCAAAGCGAGTCTTCGTAACAACAATGACTCTTTTCAGGTTTGCGAAGCGACGCGGCCCGCCAACAATGACTCTTTCCTCGTGCGCGAAGCAACTCGTTGCACCGGCGGCGGGCGTCGTGCCCTACGAAGAGAGGCGCTCGGCGATGACCTTGGCGCCCTTTGTCTGATGAATGGCGAAGGGCGTGCTTTTCTCTTGCGACGGAGCGCGATCTTTCGCGCGAAGGTGTACCGGCATCCCACGCGGACCGCCCACGAAGCGACGGCGATCGGCATGGTCCTGCGGTTGGTTGCGGGGGCGGAGCTGCGGGAAGCGTGATCGCTCGCTTCGCGTTGCCGATGCGGGTGTGTGGGCCGGCGCCTTATCGAGCAGGTCACGCCACGTCTCGCCGAACGGCGTCTGCATCGGCAAGATGGGCCGCACCGAAGAAGGTGTTCCACCGACAAGCGTCCTTAATTGCCCACCGACCTGGCCGTACCTCAGCACATCGCGGGGCCTAGGGCACACGCATGGGCACTCCGCGGCCCGCGATCGAACCCGAATGCCTCGGCTACAACCTGCTACGTCCGCGAAACGCCGGCCCCGCCGACATGCCCCTGCTCGGTGAAGCGGACCTCGGAAGCTCGATCGGAAAGGCGCAATGAAAAAACTGCTCATCGAGTGCGTAGAAGCCCTGGGTGCCGCGACGGATCGCTTTCCGTGGGAACAGCGCGCGGCCTACGCCGATTGGCTGGCGCAGACGTATTACTACGTTCGACACACGACTCGCCTCATCGCCACCGCGATGGCGCGCTTCCCGCTCGATGAGCGAGGCACCTCGCTCCACCACCGCTTCGCGGCCCATTTGGGCGAAGAAAAGAAGCACGAGCAGCTCGCCCTCCACGATCTCAAGCACGTCGGGGCATCGATCACAGAGCTGCCGGAGCACCCTTCAACGCGCATGTTTTACGAATCGCAGTATTACAAGATCGAGCACCTCGGGCCGGTCGTTCACTTCGGGTACATCCTGCCGCTGGAAGGCATCGGCCCGGCCTCGGGCAAGCGCATCACCGACCGCGCCGCGGCCGCGCACGGCGCGAAGTGCGTCTCGTTCTTGCGCTTGCATGCCAAAGACGACGTCGAACCTTTGGAAAAGGCGCTCGCGATAGTCGCTGGCGTGGCGCCAACCGAACGCGCGCTGATCGAGGACAACATGCGCCAGACGACCCACGGCTACTGCACGATGCTGCTGGACATACGAAGCCGCTTGCAGGATTCCAGCTCACGCGCCGAAACGGCCGCGCCGGCGTGGTCCCCGTCTTGAGCGAGGTAGAGCACGAGGCGCGCCCCGCGGAGCCGGCC
>JALYHV010000192.1 GCA_030776205.1 Myxococcota bacterium
GGGTGAAACGCGCGCGCCGACGACTCACGCTCACGATCGTGGACGGAGACGAAAGACTCTCAGGCGATAGCCAGGAGATCGATCCGCTGTTGCTCTGATCCCCACGTCGTCAAGCAAGCAGAAGAAGACGGTGAAGGGCGATGTGACGGGCGTGGTCATGGTGCCGATCACGGCGCCGCAGCCCACCCCGGCCTCGCCGCCCAGCCCTAGCGCCTCCGCACCGAACGCGGGCGCGATCGCGACGCCGACGCCGACGCCGCACGCAACCTAGCCGGACCCGCCAGCGTGGCGATGATAAGGGAATGACCAGGCAACGGGGAGCGCCTCCTGGCGAAGGGGGCGCTCCCCACGAGATGGGCGCAGCGCATGACGGCACCTGCTCCGAGACGGGCAGGACGGCCCCTATCTCGCGGGGGGAAGAGCTCGCGTCGATCGCTCGTTTGGCAGGGGCACGTCGACGGAGTCACGCGACGATCCTCGGCCGAGAATGGGCAAGTAAAACACGCCGACGGCAAGGCGGCGCAGTTCGGAAGACCTTCTGTTCGTCATCCACGACCACAACGTGGCACGTGTCCGCCACAGAACTGGCGGTCGTCGGTCGTTGGCGTTCGGGTTATCCCCCCCCCGCGCCGCAAGCCGAGATCCAGCTTTTGCAGCTATCGCGCATTGGAGGCGAGCGGTACTCTCGGACGTCGTCTGCGGACCAGGCGAACCGGGATCCAGGAATGACCATTCGGGGTGCGTTGGTGCTCTTGTGCGCGCTTTTGGCGCTGCCGGCATCGGCGCGTGGAGCGGACTTCGGCAAGGAGGGCGATCTTGCGTACGTCCATATTCATGCGTTTGCGAGCCAGGGTGCCATTCTCACGACGGGCAACGACTACCTCGTCCAGGACAGCAAGCACGTGAGTTTTCAGATGTCCGAAGTGGGCATCAACGTCACCAAGAATCTCACCGACAAGATGCGGATGGGATTGCAGCTCTTCGCCCAGGATTTCGGGCCGGCTGGCAACTACACCGCGAAGATGGATTGGTTTTACCTCGACTATCGCCACGCCGATTGGCTCGGCTTTCGCGCGGGCCATCTGAAGATGCCATTCGGTCTCTTCAACGAGATCAACGATATCGATTCCGCACGCGTTCCGATCCTTTTGCCCCAATCGGTGTACCCACTCCAGAGCCGTCAGTTCCTTTTTGCCCAAACCGGCGCCGAGGTCTACGGCTTCGCGCGATCGCGCGAAGGCGGCGCACTCGAATACCGCCTCTACGGCGGAACGCTCTATTTCGATGCGAGCTCGCTCGTACCGTTTGGCAGCCCCGTCCAGTTGCAGATTAACGTCCCCTACGTCTTCGGAGGGCGCATTCTCTGGGAGACGCCGCTCGAGGGTTTGCGCGTCGGTGGTAGCGCCATGGCGATCCACTACGACGCCAAAGCGTTCGTTGGAACAACCTCCGGTTTCATTCACAACCAGTCGTTGCTCTGGATCGGTTCGGCCGACTATTCACGCGGTAACGTTACTCTGACGGCCGAGTACAGTCGTTGGTTCTCGCGGCAGGAGAGCACGGAATTTCCAACCAGCGCTCTCAGTAGCCTCAGCGAGCGCGTGTACGCGATGGCAACGTATCGTGCTGCGTCCTGGCTACAACCGGGGGCGTACTACTCGCTGCTCTTTCCGGACGTCCACAATCGCGATGGCCGCGCCCAGCGGCAGCACGACCTCGCGGCGACAGTGCGCTTCGACATCAACTCGAACTGGCTGGTCAAGCTCGAGGGCCACTGGATGGCGGGCACCGCGGGACTCACCAATCCGCTCAATGTCGATCCCGTGTCCACGGCGACTGCCGACCAATACTGGGGTGTCTTTCTCGTGAAGACCACCGCCTACTTCTGAACGAACGATGCGCGCTTCCCCCTTGTCCGCTCTCGTTCTGGCGTTCGCGCTCGCAGCGCTGTCGGTGACGTGGTTTGCGCGAGCCACCGAGGCCACACGAAGCTACAAGATCATCGTTCATCCGAGCAATTCAACGACGGAGGTCGATCGCCGGTTTCTCGAGGACGCTTTTCTGAGAAAAATCACGCGCTGGCCGAACGACATAGTGATTTATCCCGTGGACCTGACGCCAAACTCACCCGTGAGGCGCAAGTTCAGCGAAGAGATCCTCCATCGTTCGGTCGAAGCGGTTAAGGTCTATTGGCAACAGCGTATCTTCTCGGGTCGCGACGTACCTCCCCCCGAGCTCGATACCGATGACGACGTCGTTGCGTACGTTCTCAAGCACGATGGCGCCGTCGGCTACATCTCGGAAAATACCGATCCCGATGGTGCGAAAGTCGTGGAGGCCAAATAGGGCGCCGCATGATGCGCCTGACCCTTCGCGCCAAGCTCGTGACGATCGTCGCGCTGACGGCCGTTGCATTTCTGCTCCTCATCGTGGCCAGTGCATTGATCGCGAACCGCGTCGAACGCCGGCTCGGCATCATCCAGGCGCGTTACGTTCCCAAAGTCGAGTTGAAGCCGCAGCTAGACGGCGCGTTCGACAACTTGCGGCGGAGCTTTCAGGACGCCGTGGGCGCCCACGATCTCGACGCCTTGGCGGCTACAGGCGAACTCAAGAAGAGCTTCGTCGAACGCCTTGGGGCCGCGCACGACGTCGTCGCTTCCGAGGACGCGGCGGCTCTGCGCGCAGCGCTCGACGATTACTATGCATCCGCATATGACGTGTCCAGCCGACTCATCGCGAACGAAACGGGCGAACCATTGGTGGACGTGCTCGCGGCGATGCAAAGGAAGCAACTTCGGTTCACGGAGCTTCTTCAACGGACGACGGCGTTCGACAGACGCGAGCTGACCGACGCGTTCGCGGCCGTGAAGCAGGCGGAATACAGCGCCAAGATGTACCGGCTCGAGATAAGTGTCGGATGCCTCATCGCGGTGATGTTACTCACCATGTGGCTCGGTCAGGGCGTGCTCAGGTCCTTCGCCGATCTCACTTCCGGGTTCCGTCGCTTCGGCAAGGGCGACTTCGGACAGCCAATTCGTGTCGCCACTCGAGACGCGCTTGGGGATGTCGCGCGCCACGCCAACCAAATGGCCACGGACCTCGAACGTTTGACGAGGGAGCGATTGAGGGCCGAAGAGGCGCTCAAGGTCGCTAACCGAGAATTGGAGGTATATGGCCATTCGGCAACCCTCGAAGCGCGGAGCGAGCACGCCGCCCGTGAGCTCGCCGAAAAAGCGCTACGCCAGAGTGAGGAGCAGCTGAGACAAGCACAAAAGATGGAGGCGGTAGGCCGTCTGGCTGGGGGCGTGGCACATGACTTCAACAACGTACTCTCGGTCATTCTGAGTTACGGAGAGCTGATCCTGTCCGGCCTTCGGCCGGCGGACCCGCGCCGAGCGGATATACAAGAGATCATGAAGGCGGGACAGCGCGCGGCCGGCCTCACGCGTCAGCTGCTTCTGTTCAGTCGCCAGCAGGTCGTCGAGCCGAAGGTTATCGATTTGAACGAAGTTCTGTCCAGCATGGACAAGATGCTCCAGCGCATCGTCGGCGAAGACGTCGAGCTCGTGTCGCTCACCTCCAAGGCTATCGGACGAGTCAGCATGGATCCGAGTCACGTCGAACAAGTGATCCTGAATCTCGTCGTCAACGCGCGGGATGCAATGCCGACCGGCGGCAAGCTCATGATCGAGACCGCCAACGTCGATTTGGACGACGACTACGCGCGCGGTCATCTGCCCGCCAAA
>JALYHV010000193.1 GCA_030776205.1 Myxococcota bacterium
CCGCAGCCGGACGGACGGGCGCTCGCCGCGTTCCTCGCCGCGCGCCGCGAGAAGGACCGGGCAGGCTTTCCGGACCTCTCGCTTGCGGTCGTCAAGCTCCTCGGGAGGGGCGAGTACGTCCTCGCGCAAGCGGCTCGCGCGGGTGAGGCCCGGCCCGACGAGGAACACTTCGGCTTGGCCGTCAGCGATTACACCCATTCGACCGCGCCCAACAGGCGCTTCGCCGACCTCGCGACGCAGCGCCTGCTCAAGGCCGCCATCGCCGGCACGCGCTCGCCATACGCGAACGACGAGCTCGCCGCGATCGCCAAGCAATGCACCGAGCAAGAGACGAACGCCGCGAAAGTGGAGAGGCAAGTCCAGAAGTCGGCCGCGGCGTTGCTGTTGGGGAAGCGTGTCGGCCAGCGCTTCGAAGGCCTGGTGACCGGCGCGTCCGAGAAGGGGACGTGGGTTCGCGTTTCACACCCGGCCGCGGAGGGCCGGCTCGTGCGCGGGTTCGAGGGGCTCGATGTCGGCGACCGGATCGCCGTGCAGCTCGTCGCGACGAACGTGGAGCGCGGGTTCATCGATTTTGCGCGGATCGCAACGTCCAGCCCATGACCGGCTCGCCCGCAGTTTCCCACGAGTTCCCCTCGTGACGGCTCCCCCGGATGTCGACGGGTCACCGGCGGCCGACGCGCCGAGCTCGCAGCAAGCCTCGGGCCCAGAGTGGGGGAAAGGGACCCGAAATCCCGCCGAGCGGCGCTTCCTAAATGGCCCGCGGCCGCGTTCCGTCGAGATCGGCGAGGCTCTCAAGATTGGCTGGCAATGCATGCGGGGGTTTCGGGCGCTGCACTTCGTCGGGCCATGCGTGACCGTCTTCGGCTCGGCTCGCTTTCGCGAGGCGCACCCCTACTACGCGCTCACTCGCGAGGTTGGGAGGCTGCTTGCGGAAGCAGGCTTTACCGTGATGAGCGGCGGCGGTCCTGGATTGATGGAAGCGGCGAATCGAGGCGCGAAGGACGCGGGCGGCTACTCGGTGGGGGCGAACATCGAGCTGCCGGCCGAGCAGAAGCCGAACCCGTACCTCGATCGATGGGTGGAGTTCCCCTACTTCTTCGTTCGCAAGCTGATGCTCGTGAAGTACTCGTATGCGTTCATCGCCATGCCCGGCGGAATCGGAACGCTCGACGAGATCTTCGAGACGGCAGTGCTTGTACAGACGCGCAAAATCGACGAGTTTCCCCTCGTGCTCATGGGGGTGAGCTACTGGCGACCGCTCCTCGATTTCATGCAAGAGCGCTTGCTGGCCGAGGGGACCGTGGATGCCGCCGACATCGGGCGCTGGGTGTTGACCGATTCGCCGCGGGAGGCAGTGGACGCGATCCGCCAACGGACGATGAAACAGTTCGGGCTGACCTACGGCAAGCGTCCCAAGCCGCGCTGGTACCTCGGCGAATGGTGAAAAAAAGCGGTGCAGTTTCAATGGCGTGCGGGCGCGCTCGCGTGACCATCGTGAGACGAAGCGCAGGGCGGTGCCGAGGTAGCCTCCGCAGGTTTCGACGTGTTGCGTGCGACTTCGTAGGAGGCTCTTACATGAAAAATTCCAACCTTTTCTTCGTCGTGCCGTTCGGCATCGCAATGGCTGCGGCGTGCGGCGGCTCGAGCACCTCACCGGCCGGTGACGGCGGGAGCTCCGGGTCCACGAGCACGAGCAGTGGGGATGCGGGCCCGCTGACGATTCCGTGCGGCCCAGCCGCCAACCCGCCGTGCTCGGCCGGGCAGTTCTGTTGTGCGACTCCTCGCGCCGGCGGCGGCGGAGCCATGCCCACGTACAGTTGCGTCGCGAGCGCGGCGACGTGCACAGGAGCAGTGACGTCTTGCACGAGCGCCGCCCAGTGCGGTGCTTCGCAGGTGTGCTGCCGCGAGCCGATGGCCGGGGGTGTCGTCAATCAAGTATGCGAGAACGGGACCTGTCCTGCCGGTGCTACGCAAGTCTGCGCGGCAAGCAGCGAATGCGCGTCGGGACAGATGTGCGTCGCAGGCGGTGGCGGAGGTCGCATGACCTGCCGGACTCCGGCGTGCGTCGGCGCGGTGAGCTGCGCGGCGGGTCAGACGTGCTGCACGATGGGTGGAGGCGGCGGCGCCATGTGCCAGACGGCCTGCGGGATGGGTGCGAACCAGGTCTGCATGACGAGCGCCGAGTGCCCGATGGGCCAGACTTGCATACGCCGCGGGGGCGGCGGTGGGGTGATGACATGCCAGGTGCCTCCCTGCACCGGCACCGCGAGCTGTTCGGCGGGTCAGGTGTGCTGCACGGCGGGGGGCGGCGGGGCTACGTGCCAGACCGCGTGCGGCGGCGGCTCCGCGCAAGTGTGCACGGCGAACGCAGAATGCCCCGCCGGCCAGACCTGCACCGGAGGAGGGGGTGGAGGTGGCGGCGCGAGGACGTGCCGTGTGCCGCCGTGTACCGTGGGTAGTTGCGGTGCCGGCATGATCTGCTGCACGAACGGGGGAGGGACCTGCCAGACCGGGACCGCCTGCATGGGCGGCGCCCCTGTCTGCGCTACGAACACCGATTGCACCGCCGGCCTTGTGTGCAGGATGGGCGGCGGGGGAACTCTTGGTTGTCGCATGCCCCCGGGCGGGATGGTTGACTCCGGCGTCATGGATGCGTCCGGATCGGCCGACGTAGGGCTCGCGTCGGATGCGACGGTCCTGGACGCGGCGGTCCTGGACGCGGCGGTCCCGGGCGACACGGGTGCTGCCGCCGACACGGGCGGCGGGGGATGAGGGGCGCGTGACGTTGAGCGTGTGAAAGCGTCAAGCACGGCTCGCCGTCGAGAAAGACGGCGAGCACGTGCTGCTTGCCAAAGTCTCGGTTCTATTCAGCCGCCTGAGAAGCCTGCGCGACCGGCGCCGCCGCGTCCCTTTTCGTGGCGGCCTTCGCCGCCTTCTTCGCCTTCGCAGACGCGCTGAGCAGCTTCGCGTCGAGCTTCACGCGGTCCATCACGTCCGGCGCGGCGTGGACGGCCCCTTTCACCATGCGAAGGACCACCTGCGGCGACGCCTTGGCGAGCTTCGCTGATGTTTTGCCCGCGCCGCTGAGGCGCCCCGCCCACCGCTGCCGTCGCGACTTGGTGATGTACGGGGCGACAGCCGCCACGAGATCGGCCGCGTTGCCGGCGTACGTGTGCGGCGCCTTGTAGAGGGGACTGGCGAAGCGCGGGCTGGATGCCAGAAACGACCGCACTTGCTCGCGAGTGACTCCGTGTGTCTCCAGCGCGCGATCGTACTCGGCCGCCGCCACCTGCTTTGCCTTGAAAAGGTACATCTGCACGCGCGAGTAAAAGTTCACCCGCCCGTCCCCGCTCGTCTCCACGGGGCAAAAGATGGCGCCCGGAAACTTCTCGCTGATGGCGGACTGCACCCCGTCCGATACCCCGGCGCTCGGCATGCAGCCGAAGGGCTTCACGCTCAGGGTCATGTGCGCCTTGGAGTAAATCGTGTTCATTATCAATTTGCCGACTTCCATGTGGCCTTCGCCGCCGCGGAGATTGTTATTGTAATATTGGTGGCTGATCTCCGCGATATCGTCCATGTTCGGCAACTTGTAGCCGTAGAGGCCCGTCGTGTGCGCAAAGGTCTGGAACAGGCCGCGGATGGCAAGGCCCGCACCGGTGAGCGCGAGGAGCTTCTTGGCGATACCGAAGCTGTCGTCGCCGAGCTTTCCAAGTCCGAACTTGGCCGTGTCCGCCGCGCGCAGGTCGGCGCGATCTTTCGTGTCGTGCCTGCCCTCCCACACCGTGTAGAGGAGCCACGCGCTGACCAGCTGGATGTCCGCCTCGGCGCCCTCGCTCTCGAGGAAACGCTGCAGCTGGTAGTTGCCGTCGCCCTCGGTGGTCATGGCCCAGAATTCGCCGATGATGCTCACCTTCGGCTTGGCAACCGTCTTGTCTACGTTGACCGCAGCCAGGATGGGCTTGCACTTCCAGAGCGCGTGCAGGATGTTCGTCTTTTTCTCGAGCGCCTCGTGGACGATGGTCTTGCACTGGTCGAGCGCGCGATCCGTGTCACCCGCCGTGAGCTCATAGGGCCGGATGCGGTAGCCGAGTGCGTTCAGCACGTCTCCGGCGACGAGGGCCTTGACGATGGCCCAGAAAAACGCGGGGCTGAGATCGAGGCCCGACTCCTCGCCTGTCGCCTGCTTCAGTCCGCCCGTCTGCTGAAAGAGCACGACCTTGAATCCGTCGAAGCCGGCGTCGCGCAGCGCCTTCCGGTACTCGGTCACGTACATCCCGAACCGGCAAGGGCCACACGCGCCGGCCGTCAGGAAGACGTACTTTTCGACCACCTCCTCGGCGCTCATGCCGTGCTTGTCGCGCAGGGTGATCAGGTACTTTACCAGATTGCCCACGGTGAAATACGTGGGGTTACACTGCCCACGGTTGCCGAATTCCTTTCCGACCTGAAGCCCCTCGTTGGTCGGGCACTCCAGCATCTGCACGTTGTACCCAGCACCCCGTAAGCCCGCCTCGACGAAGTAGTCGTGCGCAACGGTGAGCCCCCCGACGAGCATCGTGATCTTGGCCTTTTCCTTCTTCGTGAAGGTCAGGTTGGCCATGTCCTCGATCCAGTGCTCGGTGGCAACGTCGAGCCCGAGTCGCTTGCGCTCTCCCTCTTCGAATTTCTTCAGCTCCGCGTCTATGTCGATGATCGGGAGCGAAGCCTTGTTGAGAAAAGCGGCGGTTCCGTGTGTGGACATTTTCGATCTCCCAGCGAGTCAGGATGGTTGAACGCGCACGACGCCTTCGGGCGTCTTCTTTCCGAGCTTGATGATGCCGCCGTTGAGGATTTGGCGAGCGTCGGGCGGGCTGACGGGCGCCTCGTAGGCCCGCAGGCGATTGCCGAGCTCCTCGAGCTGCGCGTCAATGGCCGGATCGCGCTGGTTTCGTGCGGCGAGCTGCTCTTTGCGTAGCTGCAAGAGCTCCAGCCGCTTGTGATCGAGGGCAACGAGGAGGGCCCGGTTTCGCTTCCCTGCGTCCTCGAGGCGCTCCTCGTGAAGCTTGAGCGCGTGCGCATAGGTCTTGACCCGGATCTTGATGGATCCGGAGGGCTTGTTGGCGTCGATGTCGTGGAGGGCGGCATACGGCGTTTTGCTTTTTTCGATTATGGCATCGATGAGCCCATAGGTCGGCGCGTCGTGCCCGCACTTGAAAGACGAGAGGTCGAGCACGACCACGTTGGGGTGGTGCGCTGCGAAGCTAGCGGCCCACACCTTTTGCGCGCTGTTGACCGAGTAGTTCTCGGGCCAGACATGATTGAGCTCGAGCGGCGTCTTGATGATGCCCTTGTCGAGCTCGTCTTTGTAATAGCGATCGAGATAATCCCGATCCTTCGGGATCGATCGGACGGACAGGATGGGATAGCCGAGGACCTGGAACTCCTCGGGGATTCCGTGGTTGAGCCCCGGGTCGGAGTGGTAGGGCCGGCCGATCATGAGAATGGCGACGCGGTCCTCCGCTTCCACCGTCTCCAGGATGGCCCTGCCCTTGCTCTCGACGTCCTTGTCGAAGGCATCGAGCGCCTTCCAGGCCTCCTTGCATGCGAAGTCGCTCTCGTCTTCCGTCACACCGAGTCGTGGGCCGAAGGTCTCGTACATGCGGCGCGCCATCAGCGTCGGCTCCACGAACGACAGGGCCGGGTCGAGGAACTCGATCCCGCGCGTGGCGAAGAAGTCGACCTCTTTCGTGAATGCGGCCTTCATCACGTCCGGTGAGCCGGCGACGATCGGGCAGCTCGCGTTGTCCATCGTGTCGGCCACGAAGTTATTCACGTGCGTCAGGATGGGAAAAAAGATGTACTTCAGCGGTTTCCGGTTTTCCGGCGCGTGGGCGTGAAAGAGCAGATGGTGGATGTGCGCCTGCGCGACTTTGCTCGGGTAGCAAGGGTCGATGGACCCGTACTTTCCGCCCTCCACCCACATTTCCTCGGTGGTCGCGTCGCTGAAGACGATGCCGGTCTTCGGGACGCCGATCGTTTCGAAATACGTCCGGAACCAGGGGGCCGTGGAGTACATGTTGAGCACGCGCGGGATGCCTATCCGCACACGCCTGCGCTGCTCCCAGCTCTCTTTGGACGAGCGCTGGAAACCCCGCACCACCTCGGTCTTTCGCACGCCGAAGATGCCCTTCTTCAGCTCGACGTCCTTCAGCGGCGAGCCCTCCGCCGGCATCGGCGTGTTCTCGTACGTGTGCAAGAAGGCGCGCTGGGCCTCGTAATCCACCATGTTCGGGAACTCCTTCGCGATCTTCTTTCGATCGGCGACGAGCGCGAGCATGGCCTCCTTGGATTCGACCGTCCCCTTTTCGCAGCTGAAGCCGGCGATGTACCGGCTGGTGCTCCCGTCGGGTCGCTTGGTGTCGATGAACGTGCGCTTGCACTCATTTGGACAGAAGTGACACACGGTTTCGACGTCGTTCTTCGAGGTGTATTCCAGGCGAATGGCTGCCTCGATTCCGATGAAGGTAGAGAGCCCCTTGCGCTTGACGACGCGGAGCGTCTCCATCGCGGCGCCGATGGCGCCCGCCTCACCGGTGTGGGGATGCACGAAAACCTGCGCTTCTGGCACGCGCTCCTTGATGTAATCGACCTGCGCCTTGACGGCAGCGAGATTGTACTGCGTACCGCCCTGCAGAACGTACTTGGCACCGAGCGCTGCGAGACGCGGGATCTGCACGACGTATTGCCAGACGTTCTTCGGCAATACCTGAGCGAGGCCCGCAAGCATCTCTTCCTTGGAGAACCCCTCCTTCTGGAAGTTGACACGATCGGTGTCGAGGAAGACCGCGCATCCATACGAGAACTTGGGCGCCAGCTCCGCTTTGAAGGCGACGTCGGCAAACTGGGTGACCGGGACCCCAAACGAATCCGCAGTCGCCTGAAGGAGCATGCCGTTTCCGGCGGAGCAGCTGTTCGACAATCGAAAATTCGCGATGTCGCCGTTCTTCATGAAAAGGACTTTGATGTCCTGGCCGCCGATGTCGCAAATGACGTCCACGTCTCCGAAGAAGTGCACGGCGCTCAGCATGTGGGCGACGGTCTCGACGATGTTCACGTCGGCTCGGACGCACTCCTGCAGCACGTCGGCCGCGTAGCCGGTCGCGCCGAACCCCATGATCTCGAGCTTCGCGTTCTGGTCCGTCTCGACGTACCCACGCAGTTGCGAGAGGAGCTCCTTGGTGTCCTGGATGGGATTGCCTTTGGAGAGCTGGTACGCCTTGCAGAGGATCGTTCCGTCCTCGTAGTCGACTAAGACCGCCTTGGACGACGTCGATCCCCCGTCGAGGCCGACCACGGCGCGGACCGTCTCCCCGGCCGAGAAGCGCTTCGGCTGGAAGGTCGGAATGCGATAGAGCTCGCGGAACTCCTCGAGCTCCCTCGCCGTCTTCGAGAGCGGCGGCCCTGCGCTTTCGCCGAGCCGCGCCTTTCGTCCCGTGGTGATGTACTCCTGCAGCGGTCCCAGGCTGGTGAACGCGCCGATGTGCTCTTCCTCGTGGAGGCCGTAGAGCACGGCGCCCAGCGCGGCGTAGTACTGCGCGTTCTCGGGGACGAAGATAGTCTCTTCAATCGGCCTGTCGCGCGGCCAATCGTAGCCCCGCTCGTCCCATGTCTGGGGGATTCGAAGGCGCCAGCATTCCTGCAGGAATGGCAAGTACGTATTCGGGCCGCCGAGGAGCAAGACGCGGTGCTTGAGTGTCCCTCCACGCGTCAGCACGCTCAAGTTTTGGAGCACGATGGCGTCGGCCAGGGAGCAAAGCACCTCGTTCGACGGGATCCCGCTCTTGATTAGGTTTACGATATCTGTCTCCGCGAAGACTCCGCACTTGGCCGCGACATGGTGAAGCTTGGACGCGTCGAAGTGGAGGGAGGTGACCATCTCGGGAGGCGCGTTGACCTTCAGGAAGCACTTGTCGATGGTCGCGCCCGTGCCCGATGCGCACTTGTCGTTCATCGAGGCGGTGGGGCTCTTTGCGCCCGTCTCGGCGTCCTTTTTGAACATGATGATCTTGGCGTCTTGCCCGCCGAGCTCGATGACCGAGCCCACGTCCGGGTGAAGGTGCTCGACTGCAAGGGTCACCGAATTGACCTCCTGGACGAACTTTCCCCCGGTGGGGGCGCAGAGCGGGGCGGCCCCTGAGCCGGTGAGGAAGATGCGCCAGGCATCCCTCGGGTGATCGGGAAAAGCCGCCAGGATGGTTTCCAGCATCGAGAGCACGTATTCGGGCTGCTTCGTGTGGTGCCGCTGGTAGTCGCTCCAGCGGATCGCCTTGCTGGTCGGGTCGACCACGACGGCTTTCACGGTCGTGCTGCCTACATCCATTCCGATCGCAAGCTGCATACGCCCGGTCGATCCCATTCGATGTCCTCCCAAGGCACTAGACTCGCGTGTCAGTGACTAAGGTCGTAACGCGGACGGATGGCGGGGGAAAGATTTGTTTTGGCCGGGCTCTGCAGGGCCCGGCCCCGGCGGCCCGAACTGACACTCGTGTCAGTCGGACGCGGCCGCTGCGTTGCCGGCGTGATAACGTTGTGGAACCGACGCGATGGACAAGCTCGAACGCCGGCAAAGAATACTCAACCACGCGCGTGACATCTTCGCGCGGCGCGGTTACCACGAGGCGAAAATCGACGATATCGTCGCGGCGGCGGGCATCGCGCGCGGCACGTTTTACCTCTACTTCGAGGACAAGCGCACGGTCTTCGAGGCGATCGTGGACCGCGCCTTCACGCAGATCGGCATGGCCATCGTCCGCGTCGATCCCAAAGACAAGGGGCGGACCGTCGCCGACCAGATCCACGAGAACATCCGCCGGATCGTGGGCACACTCCTCGAGGACCGGTCCACGACCAAGATCCTCCTCACGGATGCCGTAGGCCTCGATCCGGCGTTCGACCGCAAGCTGCAATCATTTTACGGCATCGTCGAAAACCTTTTGGTCGAGAGCCTGCGCGAAGGGCAGGCCCTCGGGGTCGTAGCGCCCGGCGACGCGAGGATGTTCGCGTACCTCGCGCTTGGCGCGATGAAGGAGGTGCTCTGCCAGGTCGTCCGCCGCGAGGCGCCCTACGCGGAGAAGGAGATTGTCGAGGGAATCTACGATTTTCTAGGACAGGGGTGCTTGCGGGTCCGTGAGCCGGTAAAGAAGAAGCGGGGCTAGAGCGCAGGGCGCGCGGCGAGCCGATCGAGCCGCTCCGCGATCGCGCGGGCGCTGATGGTCTGCTTGTAGACGTAGAGTGCGCCGGGCAAATCCTCGTCGAGGACCTCTTCGCTCACACGCAGCCTCGAGCTCACGACGAAAAGGATCCGCTGCGCGAGGCCAGCCCGGACGAGCTCGACGCGTCGCCAAACTGCGGCGCGGCTCCAGTAACCCATCACCTCAAGGTACACGCGGTCACCGCCGGCGCCGCGGGGGCCGCGGTGGAAGACGAGATCGGGCACGGAGAGCCCCAGACCGGGCAGCTCGAGAATGTCCGTGTTCGGCTTCACTCGCCACGCCGTGCCGAGCGACACGAACGATCGCGCGAGCGCCTCCACCTCGTCGGGCATCGGCGGCGGCGCGGTCTGGCCGGGTGGCGCCTTGCCAGCCAGGCGAAAGACGAGGGGCTCCCGCTCCTTGCCCCACCGGATGTCCGCCTCCAGCCGCCACTCGTCGCACTGCTCGAGGGCGGGCAAGACGAGCGCGAGCTGCAGCCCGTATTTGGTCACGGAGTCGAACAGGCTGAAAGGGCCGTCGATGACCACGCGGTGCCCTTCTCCACGGCCTCCACGCCTGGCGATTGTGTGAAGGAGGCGCAGGAACTTGAGCTGGCGAAAGAACGCCCGCAGAGCGCCCACCGACGCGCAGCGCACGTCGACGGTCACCTTGACGGCTCGGAGGAGGACCGCTTGCGCCTGCCCATCCTCGTACGCGGAGACCAGCCGTTCGGCCGAAGGCGCATCGAATGCTGCGAGCACGTGCGCGCCGCGCAGATCGGCGAAGAGCGAGCGCTCGATGATGTCCGCGGACGTGCCGTGCGTGCGCGCCGCTTCGGTCAAGATGGCGCCGCGGTCGAAGCGCTGAAAATTCTGGAGCGCCGAACGGGCGGCACTGGCCCGCGCGAAGACCTCGCCGCGGATCGTCGCCGGATCGAAGTCGTCGGAGATGTCGAAGACGCAGCGATCCTCGATGAGCTTGGCCAGCCCGGCCTTCAGGCGGTGCTCACGTGGCCCCACCGCGATCGCATCGAGCGCGAGCCCGAGCTCCTCCCGCGTCCGGCCCACGTTCGCCGAGGCGATCGCGAGAAACGCACCGGCCAGCGAATGCGCGCGCGCGCGTGCGGCGGAGTCCATCGCGACGATTTGAAGCTCCCCACCGCGGCGGCGCGCATTGACGAGGTCAGCGGTAAGCACTGTGCTCCCGGCGCCGGTCGCTCGTGTACGTTTCGGTCGTGGCCTCCGTCACCAGCTCGTAGAGGATCGCGCGCTTCTGCCCTTTCTTCCGCAAGATCCGGCCCAAGCGCTGGACGTGCTCACGCACCGATCCGCTTCCGGACAGGATCACCGCGACGTTAGCGTCCGGCACGTCGACGCCCTCGTTCAGCACCTTCGAGGTGGCAACCGCTCGATACGTCCCCTCTGCCAGCCCAACCAGGATCGCGCTCCGCTCGCGCACCTTTGTCTGGTGGGTGATGACGGGGACGAGAAACCGACGCGCGATCGCGTACGCAGTGGCGTTCTCCTGGGTAAAGAGGATTGCCCGGTCCTGCCGGTGCTCATAGAGCAGGAGCTCGAGGTACTCGAGCTTCGCCGCCGGGGCGAACGCGAGCTCACGTTGCCGTCGGTACGCAGCCAAGGCCCGTCTTCCTTCCGCACACTGCGAGGCGAGCATGATGAACTGCCCCCATCCCGAGGGCTGGCTCATGCGGATGCCTCGACTCTGCACGAAGGCGCGGTAAACCGCGCGCTCGGCGTCGTGCTCGGCGCGCTCGCCGGGTGAGAGCTCGATCGAGATGCGCTGGACGTCGTATTCGGCGAGGTAGTCGCCGGCAAGCTCCACAATGTCCTTGCGGTAGACTACCGGCCCAACGAGGGACGCAAGCTCTGCCTCCCGCCCATCGGCGCGCTCCGGCGTCGCCGTGAGCCCAAGGCGAAACGGCGCAATGCACGCGCGCGCTGCGAGCGCGTAGGCGGCGCTGGGTAAGTGGTGGCACTCGTCGAAGACGATCAGCCCGAACCGCGCGCCCAAGTGATCCATGTGAAGGAAGGCCGAGTCGTACGTCGTCACGGTGATCGGCTGTACGTCGTGCTCGCCGCCACCGACCAGTCCAATCGCGGTGCCGAACGTCGCCCCCAGGAGGTCGAACCACTGGCGAACGAGGTCGAGCGTGGGCGCGACGACTAGCGTGTTCCGGCTCTTGGCGTCGATGGCAAGCAGCGCCACATGGCTCTTGCCGGCCCCCGTGGGCAGCACGACCACGCCGCGCCCGCGATGCGCCGTCCAGGCGGCAAGCGCTTCGGACTGGTATGGCCGGGGCTCACGGTGCACGCACGCTCCAGCAGCGAGGGGGGCATACGCACGCGCGCGGTCGTCGAAGGGCGTCTTCGACGCGAGGAGCGCGCGGACCACGTCTGCATACGCTACGCCGGGCGCGCGATGGCATTTGGTTCGCTCGTCCCAGGCGCAGGCAGACGGCAGCGAAACGCCCGCCGGGCATTCACGGATTTCCAGTGTCCCAGACACGAACGAGACCGTGACCACAGGCCCCATCGCTTAGCACGCGAACAACAAGATTTTGGGACAACCTGCCGCTCGCGCCGCCCGACATGGCATAAGGGAGCAACGCTCGTCCCATGACCATCGCCGTTCTCGCCGAGAAGCCCTCCGTCGCGCGCGACATCGCGCAGGTGCTCGGCGCAACCCGCCGGGAGGAAGGCTGCCTGCGCGGTCCCGGTTACGTGGTCACCTGGGCGATCGGGCACCTGGTGACCCTCGCCGAGCCGCACGAGCTCAGCCCGCGGTGGAAGGAGTGGCGCCTCGCAGACTTGCCGATGATCCCGGTCGAGTGGCGCCTCGTAATCTCGGAATCTACCCGCGATCAGTTCGAGAACGTCTCTCGGATCCTCAAAGGGCCGGAGGTGACCGAGGTCGTCTGCGCAACGGATGCGGGCCGCGAGGGGGAGCTCATCTTCCGCTACATTTACGAGGCCTCGCGCTGCAGCAAGCCTTTCCGTCGACTGTGGATCTCGTCGCTGACACCCGCAGCGATTGCCAAGGGCTTCCGGGAGCTGCGGGAGGGCGGGGACTACGACGCACTCGCCCATGCGGCGCGTGCGCGAAGCCGTGCCGACTGGCTGGTGGGCATGAACTTGTCGCGTGCGTACAGCATCGTGCACGACCAGGTCTTCTCCGTGGGCCGCGTGCAGACGCCCACGCTCGCCATGGTCGTGGCGCGCGAGCTCGAGATCCGCGGCTTCGTCCCCGAGCCGTATTTCGAGGTCGTCGCCACCTTTCGCGCGCAGGGCAAGGGCGAAGAGTACGTTGGCACATGGTTCCGGGGAGAGCCGAGCCAACAGCGGCTCAAAGACGGCGACGAAGCGGCTCGCATCGCCGAGCGGGCGAGGGGAGGGCAGGCGAGCGTCGAGTCGGCCGAGCGCCAGGTGCGCGCCCAACCGCCGCCGCTCCTCTACGATCTCACCGAGCTGCAGCGCCATGCCAACCGGCTCTTCGGAATGAGCGCGCAGCGCACGCTGGACGTGGCCCAGGTCCTATACGAGCGGCGAAAGCTTCTAAGTTATCCGCGCACCGACAGCCGTAGGCTTTCGAGCGCAGTGGCCGAAACGCTCCCCGACATCGTCGCGGCCATTGCCGAGCCGTATCGCGACAAGATCCTCCAAGGTACGGGCGTCCGCTCGCTGGGCGCACGCTACGTGGACGACGCGCGCGTGACGGACCACCATGCCATCATCCCAACGACCACGCAGGCTCCCGCTGATCTGAGCGAAGACGAGTGGCGCATCTATGATCTCGTCTGCCGCCGACTGCTTTCGGCGTGGCAAGAGGATCACCTGCTCGCCGTGACCCACGTCGTCGTGCGCGTCACGTCGAGCGAGACCGACCGCTTTGCGAGCACCGGCACGAGCGTCGAGCGACTCGGCTGGAAATCGCTCGACCCCTCTGACACGGGCCGCACGAGCAAGACCGGCGAAAAGGGCGGGGCGAGGCCTCAGGAACTCCCCGGCGGGCTTCGCTCGGGTGATGCGCAAAACGTCGTCGACGCGAAGGCGCTGGCAAAGCAGACGCGGCCGCCGCCGCACCTGTCGGACGCCACTCTGCTCACAGCAATGGAAACGGCCGGACGGGTCGTGCCGGAGAAAGAGCTGGCCGATGCGATGCGCGAGCGCGGTTTGGGCACGCCAGCGACGCGCGCCGCAATGATCGAGACACTCCTCAAGCGCGAGTACGTGCTGCGCGACGGAAAGACCTTGCGGGCGACCGAGAAGGGAATTGCGCTCATCGAGCTCGTGCATCCCGCCGTCAAGACTCCGGCGATGACGGGCGAATGGGAGGCGAAGCTCGCGGAGATCGAGCGCGGCGCCGGCCAGTTCGATCAGTTCATGTCGGGAATCGAGCGTTATGTCTGCGACGTGGTCGGTAGCGTCGCGGCCGCGGGGGTCTCGAGCAACCGGTCTGGGTCGGTGCGGCCCCCGGATCAGGGCGCCTTCGCGTCGCTGCCCAGCGACACGCCGTCCCCCCGCGCCGAGGTGTTCGACCGGTCCCCGGCAGCGAACGGCCCGGTGCAGGCGAGGTCGTCTTTGCGGCGTCCGGTCGGGCCCGACGGGCTCTCGTCACTGCTGCGCGAGCGGTTCGGTTTTGCGTCGTACCGGCCTTACCAGGAAGAGGTATGCCGTGCCGCGACGGTCGGCCGCGACGTTCTCCTCGTGATGCCGACCGGCGCGGGAAAGTCGCTCTGTTACCAGCTCCCTGGGCTGGCGCGCGGCGGGACTACGTTGGTCGTCAGCCCGCTCATCGCTCTCATGGAAGATCAGGTCGCCAAGCTTCTTCAGCACGGGCTCGCCGCGGACCGCATCCATTCGGGCAGGGGGCGGGAGGATTCGCGCGCCGCGTGCCGTGCCTACCTCGAAGGGCGCCTTGATTACCTCTTCATCGCCCCAGAGCGCCTCAAGGTCCCCGGTTTCCCGCAGATGCTCGCGCGCAAGCCCCCGACGCTGGTGGCCGTCGACGAGGCGCACTGCATCTCCCAATGGGGCCACGATTTCCGGCCGGAATACCGGATGCTCGGTGAGAGGCTCCCGCTTCTCCGTCCCGCGCCAGTCCTCGCTCTGACCGCCACCGCCACGCCGAGCGTTCAGGACGACATCGTTGCGCAGCTTCGCCTCGAGCGCCCGGCCCGTTTTATCCATGGGTTCCGTCGCACGAACATCGCCGTCGAGGTCGTCGAGAAGGGCCCGGCCGACCGGGCCGATGCTGTGCTCGCGCTTCTTGCGGATGCGCGCCGTCGCCCCGCCATCGTTTACGCGCCGACGCGGCGTGAAGCGGAAGCGCTGGCGCAGAGCCTCTCCGAAAAGGGCGGCGCCGTCGCTTACCACGCCGGAATGACCTCGGCCTCGCGAGGGCAGGCGCAGCGCGCGTTCCTCGACGGGGAGGTCGACGTGGTGGTGGCCACGACCGCCTTTGGAATGGGTATCGACAAGCCCGACGTGCGCACCGTCATCCATACGGCGCTTCCAGCCACGCTGGAGGGGTATTACCAGGAAATCGGCAGGGCGGGGCGAGACGGCGCACCGTCTCGGGCGGTGCTCTTTCACTCTTTCGTTGACAGCAAGACGCATCAATTCTTTCACGAGCGAGACTATCCGGACGTCGCCGCGCTGCACGGCCTGTTCGAGAAGCTCGGGCGGGAACCCATCGCAAAGGAACTTCTTGCCGGCCGCTCCCAGCTCGAGCCAGCCCTCTTCGAAAAGGCGCTCGAGAAGCTGTGGTTGCATGGAGGCGCGCGGATCGACCCCGACGAGAGCATCCGGCGAGGCGACGCGAGCTATGGGCCGTCGTATGAGGCCCATGTGGCGCATCGGCTCGAGCAGCTCGGGCG
>JALYHV010000194.1 GCA_030776205.1 Myxococcota bacterium
GCGGCGCCCTCTCGCCCGGCATCGCCCGCTGCCCCGCCGGTGCCGCCGAAGGGGGGCTCGATTACGAAGGCCCCGTTCGGTAAAGTCGAGGGCAAAGAGGTCACGCTCTACACGCTGACCAACGCCAAGGGCCTCGTGCTCAAGCTCACGAACTATGGAGCGATCGTGACCGAGCTTCACGTGCCCGACAGAGCACGGAGACTCGGCGACATCGTCGCCGGCTTCGAGAACGTCGACGGCTACGTCAAGAGCACTCCCTACTTCGGCGCGACCGTCGGCCGTGTGGCCAATCGCATCAAGGACGGACGATTCCAGCTCGAAGGCAAGACGTACAGGCTCGCCACGAACGATCCGCCCCACCACCTGCACGGAGGAAAAAGGGGATGGGACAAGGTCATTTGGGACGCCCAGCCCGTGGAGCGGCCCGAAGGGCCATCCGTCCAGCTCACGTACGTGTCCAGGGATGGCGAGGAAGGTTATCCCGGAACGGTTACTGCCAAGGTGACTTACACGCTGACCGACAGCAACGAATTCAAGGTCGACATGCACGCCACGACCGACAAGAAGACGATCGTGAACATGGCTCACCACACGTATTGGAACCTCGCGGGCTACGATTCCGGGTCCATTGCGGATCAGGAGCTTACCCTCCATGCGGACGAGTACACCCCCGGTGACCCTGTCGTTCCGAACGGCGTCGTGAAGCCGGTGAAGGGCACACCATTCGACTTCACGACCGCGAAGCCTATCGGCAAGGACCTGAAGGCCGTGGTCGTCGCAGGCCGGCCGGCCGGTTACGACAACAACTGGGTGGTGAACGGCGACCCGCACGCGCTCCGGCCCGTCGCGAAGGTACGCGATCCCAAATCCGGTCGGGTGATGACCGTCGAGGCCAATCAGCCGGGGGTGCAATTCTACGCGGGCATCTTCCTCGATGGGTCGCTCGAGGGCAAACGTCACGTTTATGCGCAGTACGACGCGTTTTGCATCGAGACGCAGAAGTTTCCGAATTCGATCAACGTGGCGCCGTGGAAAAACGAAGTCGTCCTCGAGCCCGGCCAGACGTACGAACACACGATGGTCCACCGGTTCACGACCGATTAGGTCAAGGAGAGTGCGGTGAAGACGATGAAAGATCGGAAATGGCTCCAGGCTGTCGCGCTCGTGCTCGCGGCGTTGGCCCTCACGACTGCGGCGTGCGACCGCGGCGGCAGTGGTGCCGGCGGGTCCGCAAAAGTCGTCAAGCTCGCGTTCGTGACCAACAACGCAAGCGAGTTCTGGAAGATCGCGGCCGCGGGGGTGCACAAGTACGAGCAAGAGGCCAAGGTCCAGGTCGACATCAAAATGCCGTCCACCGGGACGACCGAGGAGCAAAACCAGATCCTCGAGAACCTCGCTAGCCAAGGCTACGACGGCATCGCCGTCAGCGTCATTGCCCCCAACGACCAGATTCCAGTCCTCGACCGGATCGCGGACAAGACGAAGCTCATTACCTTCGATTCCGACGCGCCGCGGTCGCATCGCCTCGTCTACATCGGGACGAACAACTACCAAGCCGGCAAGGTCCTCGGCGGCGAGATGGTGAAGCTCCTCCCGGGCGGCGGGAAGATGGCGGTCTTCGTCGGCAGCCTCTCCGCGGACAACGCCGCCCAGCGCCTGAAGGGCATTGTCGACGGCACCGCCGGCCACCACTTCGAGCTCGTCGACAAGCGTGAGGACAACACCGACCGGGCCAAGGCACGCTCCAACGTGGAGGACATCATCAACGCCCATGGCGATCTCGGTCTCGTCGCGGGCCTCTATTCGTACAATGGGCCCGCCATCGCGTCCGCTGTCGAGGCGCTCGGAAGAAAAGGAAAGATCGTGGCGGTCGCCTTCGACGAAGAGGACGGCACGCTGAAGGGTATCGCGAGCGACATCATCCAGGCGACCGTGGTGCAGAAGCCTTTTCAGTTCGGATACCTCTCGAGCAAGTGGATCCACGATCTCGCGACCAAGGGCGAAGCGGCGAAGGCCGGCTTGCCCGCCGACGGGATCATCGATACGGGGGTGGAGGTCATCACCAAGGCAAACGTGGAGCAGTTCAAGAAGCAGCTCGACGAGATGAAGAAATGAGCGTTCGGCGTGAGGCGCGAAGGGTGCGGCCCCGGCACGCGCCGCGTGCCTCGCGCCACCGCGCGCCCGATGCGCGACTGCCATGAGCGCCTCCCCCCCGGCGGCGAGCCTGCTCGCGATGCGGCGGATAACCAAGCGCTTCCCGGGGGTGGTCGCGCTGGAGAACGTCTCGCTGTCGCTCGAGGCCGGGGAGGTGCTCGCGCTGATGGGCGAGAATGGCGCGGGCAAGAGCACGCTGATGAAGATCCTCGGGGGGGCGCAGCTGCCGGACGAAGGCGAGATCGTCATCGAGGGCGAGGCCGTCGTCCTGTCCGGGGTGCACGAGGCCAAGCGCCAGGGCATCGCGCTGATTCATCAGGAGCTGATGCTCGCCCCCAACCTGGACATCGCGGCCAACATCTTCCTCGGGGGGGAGCGGCCGCCCGGGTCCTCGTGGCTCCTGCCGCTTCGGCGCGCAGACATGAACGCGCGCGCGTCGGCGCTGATGGCGCGTGTCGGGCTTTCGCTCGCGCCCGCCACGCCGGTCTCCACCCTGACAGCCGGCCAAATGCAGATGGTGGAGATAGCGAAGGCGCTCTCCCATCGCGCGCGGATAATCGTGATGGACGAGCCCACGTCGTCGCTGACGACCGGTGAGTCCGAGCAGCTCTTCACGATTATCCGCCAGCTCCGGTCCGAGGGGATTGGCATCGTCTACATCTCGCATCGCATGGAAGAGGTCCTCGACCTCGCCGACCGAATCACGGTGCTCCGCGACGGGAGGTATGTGGGCGATCTCGCGCGGGGGGACGCGACCCACGACAAGATCGTGGCAATGATGGTGGGGCGTGAGCTCTCCCATCACTACTTTCCGGAGAAAGCGACGCCTGATCCGCGGAACCCGCCAAAAGCGGTTCTGGTCGTCGCGGACCTCGTCGTGCCGGGGGCGCCCGAAGGCGTGAGCTTCACCGCGCTCGGGGGCGAAGTCCTCGGCTTCGCGGGCTTGGTCGGCTCGGGACGCACGGAGCTGATGCAGACGCTCTTCGGTGTCACCCCGGCGCTGTCGGGCAGGATGACCCTCGACGGCGGCGACTTCGCGCCGCGGACGACGCGTGACGCGATCGCGCGAGGGGTCTTCCTTGCCCCCGAGGATCGCAAGCGGCACGGGCTCGTCCTGCCGATGTCCGTGGCGCAGAACACGTCGCTACCGAACGTCGCCACGTACAGCCGCTGGGGAGTGCTCGATCGCGCGGCCGAGCGGCGCGTCGCGGAGGCCGAGGTCGCGCGCCTGCGCACGAAGACGCCGAGCATCCACCAGCGCGTCGTCAACCTCTCCGGCGGAAACCAGCAGAAGGTCGTGCTCGGCAAGTGGCTGGCCATGAGCCCGCGCGTCCTCATCCTGGACGAGCCGACGCGCGGCATCGACGTCGGCGCGAAGGCAGAGATCTACCGCCACATCGCGGCGCTCGCGCGTGAAGGAATAACCATTCTGATGGTCAGCTCCGATATGGAAGAAATTCTCGGCATGAGCGACCGTGTGGTGGTCTTGCACGAAAGGCGAATCAAAGGAGTGCTCGCGCGCGAGGGGCTCACTCCGCAGCGAATTGCCGCGCTCATGACCGGCCGCACGGAAAGGAGCGTGGCCGCATGAGGCGCGAGCTGGGGATGTCCGTGGCGCTCGCGGTCATGTGCATGGCGCTGTGGATCTCGAACCCCGACTTTCTCGGGCAGTCGAACGCCATCAATACGGCGCGCCAGGTGTCGATGCTCGGCATCTACGCGATCGGCATCGGCTTCGTCATCATCACCGGCGGCATCGACCTCTCCATCGGCTCCGTCATCGGGTTGACGGGTGTTCTGATCGCGAAGATCTCGTCGACCCAGAGTGGTGGCCTCGGTCATCCGCTATGGATGGGGATCGCGGTCGGCGTCGGCGTGGCCCTGCTCATCGGGCTGGGCCAGGGTCTGCTGATCACGCGCCTGAAGCTCCAGCCGTTCATCGTGACATTGGGCGGTATGCTGCTGATTCGCGGTATCTCCCAGACCGTCGTTCAAGGCGGGACGCTGAGCTTGGGCGGATCGGCGCTGCTCGGCCTCTCGAACGGCGGCTTCTTCTCGCTCCATGGCGATCCGCTGATTCCTTATCCGCTCGTTCTCTTCCTGCTGGTCATCGCCGCGGCGACGTATGCGCTCCATTTCACGGTCTTCGGCCGTTACGTCTACGCCATCGGCGGCAACCGCGATGCTGCGGAGTACTCCGGCATCGACGTGAAAAAGGTAGAGACGCTGACCTACGTCATCTCGGCGGGTCTCGGCGGGGTGGCGGGGGTTTGCTACGCCGCGTACATCGGCCAGATGTCGCAGCAGGTCGGGATTGCCTACGAGCTCTACGCCATCGCGGCGGCGGTGCTCGGCGGCTGCTCGCTTCGCGGGGGAGAGGGCACGGTGCTCGGAATCGTGATCGGCTCGGCGATCATGAGGGTCATCGATAACGGCATCAACATGTTTCAGCTCCGATATCGCGACGAGAGCGGCGTCCCGCGCATCTGGCGCCTCGATTCGAACTGGACCTTCGTCATCATCGGCTCCGTCATTCTGGTCGCCGTGGTCCTCGATCAGGTCGCTCACATCGTGCAGGAGGCGAGGCGAACGCGACGGGCGGGGGCGCCTCCCGCTCCGGTGGCAAGCGGTGTCGACGCGACAACCCGTCCGTGAGCGGGCACCCCAAAGGGGTGGTAAAAGGTGTCCCATGAAGAAGATTGGCTGGGGCGTCCTCGGCTGCGGTCGGATTGCGACGAAGGCGGTCGCCCCGGCCATCCAGTGGTCAGCCAATGGCCGGCTCGTCGCCATCGCATCACGCGACCAGGACGTGGCGCTCGCGAAGGCGCGAGAGCTCGGGGCCGAGCGATCGTACGCGTCGTACGAAGGACTGCTCACCGACCGGGACGTCGATGCCATCTACATTGGCCTCCCGAATGGGCTGCACGAGGACTGGGCGCTCCGCTGCGCGCAGGCGGGCAAGCACGTCCTTTGCGAGAAGAGCCTCACGCTGACCCTCGCTTCCGCCAAGCGCATGGCGGCGGCGTTCGCGGGGCGGGGGCTGCGCCTCATCGAGGCTTTCATGTACCGGCACCATCCGCAGTGGTCGAAGGTCCGCGGCTTGGTCGAAGAGGGCGCCATTGGGGTACCGCGCCTCGTTCGGGCCGTTTTCTGCAGCCGGAGCGAAGACCTGAATGATCACCGCTGGTCGGCGAAGCTCGGCGGCGGTGCCTTGTGGGACCTGACCTGTTACAGCGTGAACGCGGCCCGCTATGTCACTCGCCTCGAGCCCATCCGAGTGAGCGCCTTTGCCGATTCGCGCTCCCCCCATGGCGTCGACGCATCGACGCAAGCGTCTCTGGAATTTCCGGGGGGTGTGCTCGCCGCCGCGACCGGCTCGCTTCGCGCCGGGCGTGCGCACTCGGTCGTCATCCATGGCGACGACGGCACGATTGATCTGAAGAGGCCGTTCTTGCCCGCATGGGATTCGACATACATTTCGCTGAGGCGCGATTGGCTAGGTGAGGAGCAGCGCTTCGAGGTGCCCGGCGCAAACCAGTATCTGCACCAGGTGGAGCACTTCGCGTCGTTGGTGACCGAGCCGACGCGACCGGCCTGGCCCGGCGAAGACGGGGTGCGAAACGTCGCCGTGTGCGAGGCGATCGAGAAGAGCTGGCGGGCGGGCGGAATCCCAACGAACGTCGAGGGGTAGGCATCGGGCCGACGATGTCCGCGGTCGGCGCATGCAGCTGACGCGTGGCGCGCGGGCGGACGGGGCAACGGACGGGCGTCCGCCGCTTGCGTCCCCGTTCTGTCCATTGGTAAACTCAAGCGCCTTTGATGTGCCCTCTTGGGAGCGGCCTCGGGGCGAGGCTCATCCGTTCAATTCGCTCTGCGCCAACGCAAAGCAAGGGTACTGGTCGATCATGTCCGTCCAAGCATTCCCCGGTATCGAACCGGTTCGCTACGTGGGCCCATCCGAGCGCGAGGTTGCTCGAGACGGTGTGCGAGACACGGCGCGCGAGGCTTCTGCGACGCTAGGCTACCGATACTACGACAAGGATCGCGTCGTTCGCGGCAAACGCATGGAGGATCACCTGCGGCTCGCCGTCTGCTACTGGCATACGTTCTGCGGAGACGGCTCGGACGTCTTCGGTGCCGGGACATTCAACCGCTCGTGGCAGCGGGGCAGCGATGGCACCGAGGCGGCGCGCGCCAAGGCTGCGGCCGCGTTCGAGCTCTTCGAGAAGCTCGGCGTCCGTTACTTTTGCTTCCACGATAGGGACGTGGCGCCCGAGGCGGGGAGCCTCGCCGAGACGAACGAGGTCCTGGACCGCATCGTCGACGTCGTCGCCGATCACATGCAACGCACCGGCGTGAAGCTGCTCTGGGGCACCGCGAATCTGTTCAGCCACCCTCGTTACATGGCGGGCGCGGCGACGAACCCAGACCCCCAAGTGTTCGCGTACGCGGCGGCGCAGGTGAAGAAGGCGCTCGAAACGACCCACCGTCTCGGTGGGGAAAATTACGTCCTCTGGGGCGGGCGTGAGGGTTACGAGACGCTCCTCAACACCGATATGAAGCGCGAGCTCGACCAGCTCGGTCGTTTTATGGCGCTCGTGGCAGAGCACAAGCACAAGATCGGTTTCAAGGGGCCGCTGCTCATCGAGCCGAAGCCGATGGAGCCTACCAAGCATCAATACGACTTCGACGCCGCGAACGTGTTCGCGTTCCTGCAGCGGTTCGGCTTGAGCCGGGACGACTTCAAGCTGAACATCGAAGCCAATCACGCGACGCTGGCGGGGCACACGTTCGAGCACGAGATCGCATATGCCTTCGCGAACGAACTGTTCGGGAGCGTCGACATCAATCGCGGCGATACCCTCCTCGGCTGGGACACCGATCAGTTCCCGAATGACCCCCTCGAGCTGGCGCCCGTCCTCGCGCGGGTCCTCCGGGGAGGCGGGTTCACCTCCGGCGGCTTCAACTTCGACGCGAAGGTCCGGCGCCAGAGCATCGATCCAGAAGACCTTTTTCATGCGCACGTGGGTGGCATCGACGTCCTTTCGCGAGCGCTGCTCATCGCCGATCGCATGCTCGAGGACGGCAAACTGCAGGCGTTCGTCGAGGAGCGGTACGCGGGCTGGTCGGAGCCGCTCGGCAAGGACATCCTTCAAGGCAAAGCTTCGCTCGCGCAGCTGTCCGAGCGCGTTCTTTCGCAGAAGATCGACCCGAAGCCGCGGTCCGGTCGGCAGGAGATGCTGGAGAGCTGGGTCAGCCGGTATCTCGTCTAGCCATTGAGCCGCCAAAGCGAGTTCGACATCGCCAGACGGAGAGAGGGTCTGACTGCGTGTACCTCGGAATCGATCTCGGGACGTCGAGCGTCAAAGCATTGCTCGTCGACGACGAGCAGCGTGTCGTGTCGGAGGCCTCTTCGCCTGTCGCCATTGCCCGGCCGCATGCGTTGTGGTCGGAGCAATCGCCTGCCGACTGGTGGAACGCCACGACCGATGCCGTGGGGCGGCTGCGCGCCTCGGATGCAAAGGCGTTTTCGGGGGTGCGCGCCATTGGCCTCAGCGGGCAAATGCACGGTGCCACGCTCCTCGACGAGCACCAGCGTGTGCTCCGCCCAGCGATCTTGTGGAACGACGGCCGGAGCCATGCCGAGTGCCGCGAGCTCGAGGCGCGGGAGCCGCGCGCTCGCGAGATCACCGGAAACGCCGCCATGCCTGGGTTCACTGCCCCCAAGCTTCTTTGGGTCGCGCGTCACGAGCCCGAAGTTTTCTCGCGGATCGCGCATGTCCTTCTGCCGAAGGACTGGCTACGTTTGCAGCTGTCGGGTGACTTCGCCTCCGACGCCTCGGACGCATCGGGGACGCTTTGGCTCGATGTCGCGAGGAGGGGCTGGTCCGAAGAGATGTTGGCCGCCTGCGGTCTTTCGACTGCCATGATGCCGCGCGTCGTCGACGGGTCGCAGCCAACAGGCGTGCTTCGGCGCGAGATCGCCAACACCTGGGGGCTTTCCCGGCCTCCTGTGCTCGCCGGAGGCGGCGGCGACAACGCGGCTGGTGCGGCCGGCGTCGGCGTGATCCGGCCGGGTCAGGCGCTCCTCTCTCTCGGCACGTCGGGCGTGGTCTTTCTGGTGACGGAGCATTTCGCGCCGAACCCGGCCCAGGGCGTTCACGCGTTCTGCCATTGCCTGCCGCTGACCTGGCATCAAATGTCCGTAATGCTGAGTGCGGCGAGCTGCCTCTCCTGGCTTTCGTCCGTAACTGGGGCTGGCAGCGAGGCTGCCCTCCTGGCCGAAGTCGAAAGAAGCCCGGCGAAGCCCAGCCCGGTGCTCTTCCTGCCGTATCTATCCGGCGAGCGCACGCCGCACAACGACCCGCAAGCCCAGGGCGTGTTCTTCGGGCTGACCCACGACACGAGCCGCGCCGATTTGACGCGGGCCGTGCTCGAAGGGGTGGCCTTCGGGTTCTCCGAGGGGCTGGCGGCCCTGCGCGAGGCCGGGGGTGTCCCGCGCGAGATCACAGTCATCGGCGGCGGCTCGCGGAGCGCGCTCTGGATTCGCATTCTCGCAAGCGCACTCGGTGAAACCCTTCTGCTACGTGACCACGCGGAAGTGGGTCCGGCGTTCGGCGCGGCACGACTGGCTCGCTTGGCCGTGACGGGAGAGCCGCCCGAAGTCGCGTGCGTGGCGCCGCGCGTCATCCTGCAAGTCGAGCCTGACCACGCGTTGCGAGAGCACTACGGCCGCCGCATTGCGCAGTATCGTGGCCTGTACCCGTTGCTGCGGCCGCTCTATGCGCAACAGCCGGCCGCGGGCAGCGGCGCCGCCTGACGCGTTGGGCGGGGCATCCTCAGGGGCCGCAATAGGTGGCACCTACGCCCTGCAGCCAGCGTCCGAAGCTCCCTTGGTAGGTCGCAGGGTTGCAAACAGCCGCCGCGCCCCCGAGCGCTTGCGTCATGCATTGATCGCCCATGGTGAAGCTGGCGCACGTCGCGGACTGCGCTTGCGTCTCGCACTGCAATGCCGACGCCGCGTCGACGCAGCCGAAACAGGCCTGTGTCGTGCAGTCGACGATGCAGGCGCTGTTGTGGTTGCACGTCGCGTCGACGAATGCCGCCGCACAAGCGCGCACCCCGCTCTGCGCCGCAAAATCGACGTCGAAGGGCTGGAGGCAGCCCGCACACGCCGGGTTCGCCGAGGACTCGAACATGAAGAAAGCGGAGCACGCGGCCGTGGTTGGACCGCTCGAGCACGCCGCTGCGGCGTTCTGCAGGTCCGTCATGGAGCACACCCGCTGGCGGTTGGGCGCACGCTGCTGAAGGGCCGCAGGGCAGCCGGGGTACGGGGCAGGGCACTGCGTTTGCTGGCTCGAGCAGGTGCGCGGTGACACGCTCGCGTCGCAGGTCGATGCGGGGCGCAGCCCCGTGCAGTCCTGGCAAGTGTTCCCGAGCTCGCCGCACAATGAGTCGACGAAACCAGGCTGGCACTGCCCGCTCCGGTCGCAGCACCCTGTGCAGCTCTGCGGGCAAGGCGTTCCCGCGTCCGAGCCGACACACGCGTTGCCCGAGCACTGCGCTCCGAGCAAGGAGCAGTCCACGCAGCGGCCGCCGAAGCTTCCGCACTCCGTGAGATTGGACCCGGCCTGGCAATTGCCGGCCGCGTCGCAGCAGCCGTTGGGGCACGTCTGGGCGTTGCACGCACGCCCCCCGTCCGCGGGGAGCACACACTGCTGGCTCACCGAGCATTGCTCCCCATTCTGGATGCAGCTCTGGCAGTTCGTGCCGAAGGTTCCGCACTCCAAGGCCGTGAGCCCTTGCTGGCATTGACCCGCCGCGTCGCAGCAGCCCGTCGGACACGACTCGGCGTTGCAAGTGCCCGCGTCCGGGCCCCCGCATTGCTGGCCGGAGCAGACGGCGCCAAAGTCGACGCACCTCTGGCACGAGTTGCCCGACGTGCCGCACTGCGCGCTCGACGCGCCCGGCTGGCAATGGTCGAGTGCATCACAGCAGCCGAGGGGACACGTCTGCGGATTGCACGCGCGCGGAACGAAGAGGCACCGCTTGTTCGTGCACTGGTCGCCAACCGTGGTGCAATCGGCGCAGAGCCGTCCGCCTGTTCCGCACTCGCTGTCCGAGTTGCCCGTTAAGCAGAAGCCGCTCGCAGTGCAGCACCCGCTGGGGCACGTGCGCGCATCGCAAACGATCGCGCACTTTCCGCCAACGCATGTGCCAAACGCACCGCAGTCGAAACAGGAGCCTCCGGCGAGACCGCAGAGCGCGTTGGCGATGCCCGACTGGCAGACACCCGCGGCGTCGCAGCACCCGAAAGGGCACGTCTGCGGATTGCACGGCTTGGGAACGGTCGTGCACCTCTGACCGAGGCACAGCTCGCTGGACGAGACGCAGCTCACGCAGGCGTTGCCCCCCGCCCCGCAGGCCGCGCTCGAGGAGCCGGGCTGGCAGACGCCGAGGGCGTCGCAGCAGCCCGAACGACACGTGGCCGGGCTGCATGGCTGGGGCACGCAGGTTCCGCTGCGGCTGGGGCCGCCCGTCGTCGAGCAACTGTCGCCCGGTCGGCACGCCGCGCACTGTTGTCCACTGTGGCCACACGCCAGGGCGCTGACGCCCGACAGGCAGCGTCCATCCATGCAGCAGCCAGTGCAGTTCGAGGGCCCGCACGCCGGCGCGACGCATTGCCCGCCAATGCAAGCGGTACCCGACGCCGCGCAGTTTTGGCACACTCGGCCGACCACACCGCAGTGGTTCGGATCGGCGCCCATGAAACAGGCATTTCCCGCGCAGCACCCGCTGCACGTGAAGCCGTCGCACTGTTGGACGGCCGTATTGCACGCTTGGGCTACGGGGTCGCATGCGGCGAAGCCGGCAGCCGGGCAATCCCGGCAAGCCTGTCCCATCGTCCCGCACGCGGCCGTCGTCCTTCCGGGATGGCAGGTGCCGCTCGCGTCGCAGCACCCGTTGGGGCAGGTGCGCGCGTCGCAACGGGACGACGTGGCGGCATCGGCGTTGGCGTCGGGTACCCCGACGACACCACCGTCATCCGCAGACAGGTTCTCATCGAGGCTGCTGCGGCCGCACCCCGTGCCCATTAGCAACCCCACGAAGAGGAGGGCGATTGCCGCGCCAAAGGAAGCTCGGTTCGTCACGTAAACACCCACCCTTTCCGGGTGTCCATGGCCGCACGCGGCTCGTTCCGTCAGAGTCCCCGCCTCGAGCTCGTGCAGGGCACCCCGTCCGGGGTGAAGGGTACCCGCGTGCTCGCGCCGATTCAGCGCTGCGCGAAGCTGGAGACCAGCTGATCGAATTCGTGGCGGGAAGCGAGCACGGTCTTCGCGGGGCCCGTGAGCTTGAAAAAATAAGGGGAACCGGGGGTCGCGGCGATGGCGCCGAGCAGCGCCCAGCCGGCTCCTCCGGAGGCGTCCTTGGCCATACCGCCCGAATACGTTCCCTGGACCTCGACGATCGTGACGTCGAGGCCACCCACTCTCCGCGTCGTCCGCTTGGCGGTCTTCTGCCCTGCCGGGTCGAACTGGCCGATCCACCGCTCCGCGTTCGCGTCTACGGAGCCACCTGCCTGGGTTATCGAGAGCTCAGCGTCCGTCTCATCGCCGGCGGCTCGCGGGATGCGGCAGGTCGCGAGGCGGAACGGGCTCGAGTTCGCAACTGTTTGCCACCGGCCGGGCAGCTGCCATTCTAATAGGCCTTGCGCCGCGCTCGCCGGATCGGGGTTGGCCATCTGCATCTGCGCACGGGCTTGATCCAACGGCTCGACCGGAGGGTGGCCGAGTGGCAATGGCTCAGCCGTGCCGGTGCTCGGGTCGACCGGATGTCCGGGTGGAAGTGCGTTCTCGTTCTCGACCGGCGGCTGCGTCACCTCTTCCGCCTCGGTCCCCGTCGGGGGCACAGCGGGGAGCGAAGAAGTTGGGTCGCTCGATATGGACTGGCCGGCGGCGAAGGCGCCGGCGCCGACAATCGCCAATAGGACGATCACGGTTGGAAGGCTGAGGCGTACGCCCCTCATCGATGGCTCCTTGCGTCGCTCACGGCAATCCAGGTCACGTTGATACAAGACCTTGAACGCGACGGCGATCATTCCTTTGGCCCATCGCTCCGCCTCGTCACGCAATGGGCTCGCAATCACAGATGACCGGCATTCATGCACGAGCATGGCAGGCGCACGCCGAGCGTCGAGCAGAAGCTCGCCGCCGTGGGTCTCGAAAGGGAAACCTTTGCCGAGCAACGAGCCACTCGCCCAGACAACCCGCGCTTTACAAAGAGGCTGTGGCCTGCGCGTCCATTGCATGAAATTCAAATGGTTATCCGATCGCGGATCGGTGGCTCATTGCGTGCAATGTAGGAGTTCGATCGAGCGAGGTTGGATTTCAAAATAGCCTCGCGCAAAACGAACGACGTACAAAAGAGAAAAGCCAACAATGAAACTGAACACGTGGTTATTTGCCTCCATCGTTGCGCCGGGTTGCTTCCTTGTCGGCTGCAGCGGCGCTGATCCGTCAGCCGATGTCTCGTCCAGCGCGCCGTCAGCGATCTCGGGGGACGCCGGGCCCGCGCTCGGAGAGGGAGCGGTAACGCCGGATGTGACGCCGGAAGGCGACGCAGGAGCAGCTGGCCCGTGGAAGACGGAGCAGTACATAAACTATTGGGGGCTGGGCGGGGACCGGGCCGCCTGCCCTTCGGGACAGGTCAAGAACGGCAACAACGTCTGCGTGCCCGCGCCATCCCCGAATCCATACCACCGCGGCTGCACCGCGCAGACCCGCTGCGGGCGAGGCTAGAAGGTACCAGCGAGGGAGTCTGAATCGAGCCGAGAGGGCGTGCCCCCCCCGTGCGGTCACGGACACGCGGGGGCGAGCACGTAGACCGTCCACTTCCCAGTGCGAGCGCCCATCGCGTACGCGAATCCGTTCGACGATGCCGCACCCACCGTTGCAGGATCGATTGGAAGCGACGCAAAGCCTGGCGCGAGAGCCAGGCTCGTGTCGCATGTGACGACGTGCACAGCCGTGTCGGCCGCCGTTGCGTGGTCGAGCGCTAGACCGAGCGCGCTCTTTCCGTCGACCCAGACCGGCTGCGCCACGACGGCGCTCGACTGGGAGACGCCTGCGTAGTGCTCCAGATCCACGAATGTGCTCGCCGCGCCCGACGCCGTGAACACGGTTGCCAAGTCGTCTGGAAGCAAGCGAGTGAGGCGTGCGGACGTGATGGGCGACGTGGCCGACGACACGAGCGCGCTCGTCCAAAGAACCCCTCCGCGGGGGCTGCTTGCAAACGCCGCTTGCCTCGCGGCTGGGATGGGCGCCGTCGTTTGCGGGCTGACCATCGCGGCGGAGCTGCCCGCGCCCGAGACGAGCGCGAGCTTCGGCTGAAGGCTGTCGTAGGTGTACGCCACCAGGCGAGAGCCGCTCGCGACGGTGAGCTCGGCGCCGGTCACCAGCGCCTGGTTCCAGAAAGGCACGAGCGTGTCGCTTGCGTTGGGCGTCGCCGTCTTGGCAGTCGGGTAGTAGGTCGCCTCGTTATTCGAGTAGTAGACGAGGAAAAGACCCGCGGGCCAGGCAGGCAGCACATTGAACAAAGAGGTGATGTTTGTAGGAACCTGCGGAGCCATGGGAATCACCTGGAGCTGGGGCGCGAGATGGGCCTGGAGCGACACGGCGCCAGCGGTGCCAGTGACGTCCACCCATGCGACGGCCTGGTACGCGCCGTTCGGGGCGCCGCTCACGTCGGCGACGAAGTACACGAGCGGGCCGAGAGCGATCGCAGCGACGACGCCCGTCGGAAGGGGAGCGATCGGAACCCGTCGCGGCGCGGCGTCGACTGGGCTGCTCACGTCGAAGGCAATGACGCCCCCCACGGTGACGACGAAGACGTACGGATACGCCGCGGCGATCGCCTCGTCGTAGAGCGGTACCGAGAGCGGTCTGGCAGCGATTGACCGCGGGACGGCGGCGGTGCCCACGGCAAAGCTGGTTGCCAACAAATGATAGGTGGACATCGGCGTGCAAAAACCGCCAGGTCCGCACGAGGACGCGCCGCAATGGGCAAAGTCTTGCGGGCACTGGGTGTCCGTCGTACAGGGCTGCGCGCCGTTCCTGCCCCCGTCACTCGGAATCGACGACGCGTCCGCGATCGACGTGGTGTCGTCGCCGACAGCGGCATCCTCGCCGGCATCGAGCGAGGGTCGCGGCAGACCGCCGTCGAGCGCGTCCGCGAGCGTTCCGTCCGGTCCGAGTGGGACGGCTGTGTCGAGATCACTCGATGACGAACCGGCTTGGGCATCGCGGTCGAGTAACGAGCGATCCAGGCCGAGTGAGCACCCGCACGCCGCGGTCACCGCTGCCGTCGCGATGTGAGCCGCGCTGCTCCGTACCCATTGCCCGCAGCGACGCTGGGGTCGCGTGGCTACCAAGTTCCGAACACGGCCATGTTGGCCGCCCCCAGCCGCACGTCCATCGAGCCTTCCCGCCCGGCCGCGCGAGTGACACCTCCGTGCGCCCCTGTCCGGCGTCCGACGTGCCAAACGAGGCACGCCACTCCCGAGACAGCCAAGACGCCGCCTCCGACGAGGGCTACGTTCGTCCAGCTCTCGAGTTGGTTCGCGCGGTCGTACGCAGTCTGCGTGGGGTTCTCGCTGTACCGATGGCCAGCGCCGACCGCAGCGCTCCAGAGCAGGGCTGCGGCGAGCTCCGCGGCCGCCGCAGCTCCCGTGAGAGCGATCCCGAGCGTGGGGAGAACGGAGCTCCCGCTGCCGGTGGCTTTGCTCGAAGGGGAAAGCCTCACCGAATCCGGGGATACGACGGCGGAAGGCTCCGAGCGGCTCGTGACACTGAGGTCGACTTCGAGCGTTCGGCCGGCTTCGAGCCACACCACACGACGGTCCACCGTCGGGTGCCCTTCGCTATTGCCCGCCAGCGCGACCAGCGTGTGCTCACCGGCCGAGCCATGGAGCGTCACGGGCACGCCGGCGCCACGGTCGAGGTCATCGAGATGGACGCGCGCGTTCGCGGGCCCTGCCACGCGGACCGCCCCCAGGGCGCTCTCAAGGAACATGAGGCGGTCGCGAGCCTTGACCGCCTCCTGAGAGGATAGGCCGCCAAGGGCAATCGCCCGCGAAAAATCGTCGGCGGATCGGGCCGATTCCCCGGCCTTTTCCCACGCCATTGCCGCCGTGTACAAGGCGACGGAATTGGGCACGAGACTCGCTGCCTCTTCGAACAGCCGGGCGGCATCCGAGAACCGTCTTTCGGAGTAGGCTTTCGCGCCCGCGTCGTACGCAGCCCGGGCTACGCCGCCTTCTGGTCCGGGCTCGGCTGCCGCCGCGAGAGCAGGCAGGAGCAGACAAGGCACGACGAGCCGCAGCGACGCCGCGCGGATCATGTGTCGGCGCACCGTACGTTCGTGCGGTCAATAGGGATTGACGGGCAGGTCATCGGAAGGAGCGGTGTACGGTTGTCTGCTTGGGGGTACAGGGGCCGTGGTCCTTTCGCGCCGAGCGGGACCGAGACGAAGCGCCGCGTCTGGCGCGGGTGGGGACGGGCGGCGCGCAGCTTCCACCGCGACGGCGGGCTCCTCGCGTGGGGGAAGAGAGGGGGCAGGCGTTGGCGGCAGTGGGACGGGAACGGCGGCGCCGTGGCTTTCGCGCGATCCTCGGGAGGGCGCCATCAGCGCCCTGTGCGCGCCGAGCGCCACCAGCGAGGCTACGAACGCGACGGAGATTGTTGCGCGCCACGGCAGCGGCCGCCGCGGGGCGGTTGGCACGAGCGGATGGTACATCGGAACCGGCGAAAACGTCTCCTCGCCCGGAGGAAACCCTCGCCGCGCCGCCTGGGCGCTCGTCTTCGCCGGAGCAGGAGGCATCGCGTCTTGATTCGCCCTCGGAGGATGCACGGGATTCTCGCCCTTGGCTCGCGGTCCCGTCGGGGCGACGCGGGTGGCCATCGCGCCTCGCAGTTGGTCCAGTCGTTCATCGAGCTCCGGCCCGACGCGAGCGCGCACGAACGCCGCAACGTCAGCTCCCGTCGCGATGGGCGGCGCATTTTGTTCGAGCCACTCCTCGAGCGCGAGCCGCATCTCCTCCGCGGTGGCGTAACGGTCCGCGGGAGCACGCGCGACGGCGCGCGCAACGATGGCAAAAAGCCCAGGCGCAGTTTCCACCTGCCCCGGGCGCGGTTCATACCGCCCCGACGTGATGGCCATGATCACGTGGGCTTCGTTCGTTTCGGCGAAGACCATCTCGCCGGTGAGCACCTCGTGGAGGGTGCAGCCCAGCGCGAACACGTCGGCGCGGCGGTCGACCGCTTCACCTGTGACGCGCTCGGGCGCCATGTACGACAGCCGACCGCGCGGATCGCCACCCGCGGCCGTGCGATGGAGTTGCCCACGCGCTTTGACGATGCCGAAGTCGGCAACTTTGACGGCACCATCGGCGGAAACGAGGATGTTGTGCGGGCTCACATCGCGGTGGACGACGCCGAGCTCCTGGCCAGCGTCGTCGGTGAGCTCGTGGGCAGCATGCAGTCCGGCGCACGCGTCCGCGACGATTCGCGCCGCGAGTCGCGCATCGGGTGTCCCCTGCGAACCACCGCTGGATGTGCGCAGGAGCTGGTCGAGCGCGGCGCAGTTCAGCCACTCCATGACGACGTACGGCACCCCTCCTTCGTCGCCGAGCTCGTAGATCGTAACGACATTGGGGTGGTGCAAGCCCGCCGCGATGCGAGCCTCGTCGAGGAGCATCCGGCGCACCTCGGTCACGTCGGCGAGGTGGGGCAACGTCGTCTTGATTGCGACGAGTTTCGAAAAGCCGGCTTGGCCGCCCAGGCGAGCCGCCCAAACCGAGGCCATTCCGCCGTGACCGATCGGGAGAATGAGCTCGTAGCGGCCGAGGCGTGAGCCAGGCCCCAACAGGCGGATGGAATCGCACCGGCTGGTCTTGACGTGGCCAAAAGCTCGCGTGGGCAAGACAGGCCATTCTAGCCTTCCGCACGCGGTCGGACCACCGCCTGGCCGACTGCGAGGGGGGGGATTTCCTGCGCGTTTGCTGGATGGCCTTCCGGCTGGTGCTTCGACTCCTGTTCCGCCGTAGGTTGAATCACGGTCGCAGCGACGCCATGCTTTCGCATGAGCTTGTTCAGCATTTGGCGTGACACCTCCGCAAGACGCGAAGCCTTGGAAATGTTGCCTCCTGCGTTCGCGAGCACCGCCAGCAAATAACCGCGCTCGAAGGCATCGCTCGCCTCTCTGCGGGCAACGCGGAGTGGTAAAAGGGCGGTATTGCGCGGGCTCTCGTCCGCAGGGCGGGCCGAGTGCGTCGCGTCCGCGGCGGGGACGACCCCGTGCATGATGCGGTCCGGCGTCACCAGGAGGCGCTGCACGGCGTTTCGAAGCTCGCGCACGTTGCCTGGCCACCGGTGAGCGCGCAGCAGCTCCCACACCTCCGGCCGCACCTCGTCGACATGACGCGGCGGGGTCTCGAGGGAGAGGAAATGCTGCACGAGAAGCGGGAGATCGGACATGCGCTCGCGGAGCGGGGGCACGCAAACGTGAGCCGCCGCGAGGCGGAAATAGAGATCCTCCCGGAACGTTCCGCGTTCGACCTCGATGTGCAGGTTGCGATTCGTCGCCGCGATGATTCGCACGTCGACCGGGAGCGTTTTCATTGATCCGAGGCGCCGGACCTCGCGCTTCTCGAGCACGCGCAACAGCTTTGGTTGTAATTCCTTCGGCAGCTCGCCGATTTCATCGAGAAAGACGGTCCCGCCGCGGGCGGCCTCGAACACGCCTGCGCGCGCGCTCACCGCGCCTGTAAAGGCACCGCGCTCGTGGCCAAAGAGCTCGCTTTCCGCCAGGTTGGACGCGACAGCACCGCAGTCGAAGACGACGAACGGACCATCTCCTCGGGCGCTCGCGCGGTGCACCGATTCGGCCACGACATCTTTGCCGGTCCCGGTCTCGCCTTCGATCAATAGCGTGAGCTCCGTCGCCGCGATGCGCTCGAGGTCCGCAAAGAGCTCACGCGCGCGAGGCGACGCACCGATGACATCGCCAAATCGAGCCGTGGACGCCTGCAGCCGATCGACCGTCTCCTCGAGCGGCGTGATGGCGAGCTTGGTCGCACCCAAGGTGAGCGTCTGAGCGCCCATCAAGATGATGTCAAAGACGCGAATTCCAGACGCAAAGACGCCGTTGGTCGAGCTGCGATCGCGGACGCGCACGCCCTCGCCGATCGACTCAATCTCGCAGTGTTCGCGCGAGACGGTGTCGTCATGCAAGACGAGCCCGTTGTCGGCCGCCGTTCCGATCGTGGTCGAGCTGCCCGCGATCTCGAGGCACGTCCCCGTGTCAGGACCCTCGACGACCAGGATCCGAGTCTTCGTGTACTTGACGACGAATGGTTTGACCGACGCCCGGGTCTCGACGGAGGGCATTGCCTCGACCGTGAACGACTGGCCAAACGGGGTCAAGCGCAGCTTGGATCGGCGGACGGACGCTCGCTGGGCAGCGAGTCTCCTGCCAAAATTATCGGGCGCGGTCGCGATAATGAGCCATAATGAGCCCCTTTCGCATCTGCTCTTCCGTAGGGCAAGGCCGATTTGGAAAATCTCAACGGACGCTGGTGGGGCATTAGCCGCCACTCCCCACTTCGGCTCGTCTCGGGCACACCGGAGACGCAGCCCGACGATTCGGCCCTCGTGCTGGCCCTTTCCAATGGCGAGGAGTGGGCGGCCAGCGCCATCTGGAATCGCTACGCGCCGATGGTCTACGGGCTCCTCGATCGCGCGCTCGGCTCGGCGGGTGAGAGCGACGATTTAACCCAAGAGGTTTTTTTGCGTGTGTTTGCCGCGATAAAAAAGGTGCGGGATCCGAAGGCGCTACGGAGCTTCATCTACTCTGCCGCTATTCGGATGTTGCGCTGGCACTTTCGGAGCAAGAGAGTGCGACGCGTGCTCACGTTGTCGGCCTCGGGCGATTTGCCCGAACAGGCCGTCCGTGGTGCCGATAGCGAAGGGCGTCAGCTGCTGGAGCGCTTTTATCGGCTACTAGACAGCCTGAGCGCGAACGACCGGACTGCCTTCGTACTGAGGCACATCGAAGGCTTGAGCCTGGACGAAATCGTCGCGGCGACCGGCGTGTCGCTGGCAACGGTCAAGCGGCGCGTCCGTCGGGGATCGAAGCAGGCGGCCACGCTGGCGCGTGCTGACGCCGAGCTTCTTCAGTACTTTCCGTACGGAGCTCCGGATGGCATCTGACCGCCTCGATGACACCGGGTATGGTCCGGCGCGCGCTTTGCTGCAGCTCGTTCACGAGCACCGCGGCCACATGTCCGTACGGCAACGAGTCGACGGATTTCGCTCGGTCGTCGTTCGCGCGCATTGGAAAAGACGCCGTCCTTGGTTCGCGGTGCGAACCGTCATCGTGGCCGCGACGCTCGGTGTTCTCGCGTTCGTCGGGGTGAAGGCGTTGGATCGGCACGCGACCGCTCTCTCCTATGCCATCGAAGACGGACACGTGGATCGCGCCGGTTCTATCGAGGGCTCGCCGGCGAGTCAGCCGCGGTTGAAATTCTCCGACGGTACCGAGGTCCTGCTCAGCGCCGGGAGCAAAGCCTCTCTCCGCTCCGTCGACGATCAAGGCGCGCGGATGACTTTCGCCGATGGCGGAGCGCACGTAGATGTCATCCACCGGCCGGGGGCTCGTTGGCTCTTCGAGGCGGGCCCATTTCTCATCAACGTGACGGGTACCGCATTCAGTGTGGCGTGGCGTGCGGGCGAGGAGCAGCTCGATGTGCACATGGAACGAGGTAGCGTGGCGGTGACCGGCCCGCTGACCGACGGCCCAATCGTTCTCCGTTCGGGCCAGCATCTGATCGTGCGCGTGCACCAACGAGAGACGCTCATCCGCGATCTGGAGGAGCCCACAAATCCAGGGCCCGTCACGTCCTCCACGGGTCCGACCGGTCCACGTCCTGCCGATCCCCCGGTGGTCATATCGCAGGTGCCGATCCGCGCGCGCAGGTCGGGTGCTTCGCCGCGCGCGACGGTCGGTGTGACTACTGCGCACGACGAGGACTGGGCTAACGAGCTCGCAAACGGAGACTTCGAAGCGATCGTTCGACAGGCGGAGAGCCGCGGCGTCGACGCGTGCCTCGCCGAAGGGACAAGCCGGGACCTCGCGTCGCTCGGAGACGCTGCGCGCTATGCCCGTCGCGACGACATTGCGCGCCGGGTGCTCCTGACGGAGCGACGTCGATTCCCGCAGTCCGATGCGGCGCGCGATGCGGCGTTTCTACTGGGGCGTATGGACGAGGCGCAGCAGAGCCGATCGGGTGCCCTCGATTGGTACGAGAAATACCTGAGTGAAGCGCCGAACGGAACCTATTCGTCGGAAGCGCTCGGTCGTCGAATGATCCTGGTGCAGCAGCTGATCGGGAACGAACGTGGCCGCGAAATCGCGCAGGACTACGCGATGCGCTTCCCACAAGGCGCTTACGCCGAGAGGGCGCGCGCGCTCGTCCGAGGGCATTGACGGCGCACCGGCTGTGCTGCGCCGCGCTTGCCGTGCTCCTTTCGGTCGCGCTCCTCGGCACTAGTCGCTTCGCATCGGCGAGGTCTCAGTCGACCCTGATCGTGCTTGCCCCCCCTGCCATGGCCGGGCAAAACGACCAGGAAGTGATGAACCGCGTGCGCGGGGAGCTGGCCGCCGATGGGTTCGATGTCCTGGTGGTGGAGCCCGTCCTCTCGACGGATCGCGCCGCGCTGCTGTCTCGCGCCGCGCATGAGGCGGGGAACGACCCACTCGCGATAGGCTTGCTCGTAGACGCGCATGCGAACGCCATCGAGCTCTGGCTCGTGCATCCCATCAGCGGGGCGCTAGTCGTGCGAAAGGTAGATATGCCGCCCCCGTGGCCCGATCAGAAGCCCGAGGTCGTCGCGCGTCGAACGGTCGACGTTTTGCGGGCCAACCTGTTCGATCTCCTAGTGAGCGGGCTCAGAACAGCTGTCCCGGAGGTCCATGACACCCGGCGTGTGGAGAGTTCTGCCGTCCAGCGCGAAACAACTTCCCGCGCCCGGGTCGAAGGGGGTGTTGCTGTGCTGGCGAGCTTTGGGGGTGTTGGTCCGGCGGCGCTGCCGCTGCTCCGAGCGGGTCTTCTAATTGGCCGGTCCTTTGAGCTGCGCGCATCCGGTGCCTGGTTCGGCACGCGTCCGACCGTGCACAGCGCGACGGGCAGCGCCGTGATTGATCAGGGTCTGGTGTCGCTAGAGTGGGTCGCTCGCTTCGAGCGATCGCGGTGGCAGGTGCGCCCGCTAATTTCGGTGGGCGCGGGGGCCTACTACGTGGGCATAGAAGGAATGGCAACGGCGCCGTATGTCGGCTTGCGAAAGAACGAGGTTGCGGTCGTCGTCGACGTCGGCTTGGGGGCTGCCGTTCCGGTCGCGCGCAGCTTGGAAGTCGTCATCGAAACGCATGCGTTGCTCGCCGAGCCCGCAATTGGAATCCGCTTTTTGGATATCGACGCTGCCAATATCGGCCGCCCTTCCGTCCTCGGCACGTTGACCCTAAGCGGTAGTTTTTGATGGCACGGGGCTCGTGCGACGGCTGGGGCGTCGCATAGTCGGACGTCGAGACGCTCGCCGCCGTCGAGGGTTGTCGATTTGCTCCAGCGACTCACGGTCCTGTGTTCATCGACAACCAAGCGCCGAGCGCGACACCGATCAGCGCGGCGAGGACGCAGATCGCAACGCCGACACGCGAGAAAGGCTCGGAAGCTTCCGGCGAGATCAATGCGGTTTGCATGGGCTTCCACGCGCTCGATGGGTCGTGCGAGACCGGCAGCGGCATGGTGGCCGCGTCGCCGTCGGTCGTGTCAACTGCGACGGTGGCGCGCGCCGAAGGCCGCACCCCAGCGGCGTCTTCCGGGCTCAAAATGGCACTCCGGATCGCGGAGGCAAAGCCGCCTGCGGTGGCATAACGTGCCGCGGGATCTTTCGCGATGGCGTGGAGCACAACCGCTTCGAGTGCGGGTGTGATGGCTCGTTGCGGTGCACGTTCGCGTGGGGGCTCCGGCGGTGACGTGAGGTGTGCCGTCAAAACGCTCAGCGCCGTCGTGCCGGCGAAGGGGACAGTGCCGGTCAAGAGCTCGTACAGGATCACCCCGGCGGCATAGACGTCGCATCGTGCATCCAGCTCGTCGCCGCGCGCTTGCTCCGGGGCCATGTATTCCGGCGTTCCAAAAACCATGTTGTGCTGGGTGAGCGCGGTCGTTCCGGTGCCGCCGCCGGATACGATCTTGGCCATCCCGAAGTCCACGACCACGGCGGTTTCTCCGTTTCGAAGCAGGACATTTCCTGGCTTCAGGTCGCGGTGGATGATTCCCCGCGCATGCGCCTCGCCAAGCCCGGCGCAAATGTCGAGCACGACGTCGACTGCGCGAGCGATGGGGAGCTCCCCTTCCTTCAGCAGGTCGTCGAGCGCAGGGCCGTCGATCCTCGGCAGCACGATGTACAGCAACCCGGCGTCGGGCCGACGTGGGTCGGGTCCCTCGCCGAAAGCGAGAATGGGGCAAACATGCTCGCCTTCGAGACGGTGGAGAATGGCAGCCTCTCGCGCAAAGCGTCCACGGATCTGCGCATCTCCGGCAAGATGACGGTGGATGACTTTGAGCGCCACACGATCGCCCTCCGCCGTGCGCAGCGCGTCGTAGACCGTGCTCATCCCACCTTCGCCGAGCACGCCCATGATTTCGAACTTGTCGTCGAGCGTGCGCCCGGCGCTCAGCCGCGGGAGGGACGACACGCGCGCTAGATTAGCGCGTGTCACAGGCGGCAAGTATCTTTGGTGACACGCGCAGCGGATCGAGCACCGGCTTGGCCTCGTTCGCTTGCCACGCCGCGCACGCGACCGCCGCGGATGCACGCGCTTCGATTGCTACGTACGCTTCGAGTAGAGCCCGGTACGTGATGGCGAGCTGGGGATGCGTCAGGGCACCCCCGCCGAGCAGACGGTTACCGCGCGCAACGGCCTCTGCGTACCGGCCGTAGCGTACTTCGGCGAGGAGGAGCGGCAGCTCGGTATCCGCCTTGTGCTGTTGCTCCAGCGCCACGCCTCGGCCACCGCCGTCGCGCTCCGCCGCTTCGCGCGCTTCGGCCTTTCCGGACTCGGTCAGCTTCAGCCCTACCATGGGCACGAGCACCAGCTCCCCCCGCCGGACGACGAGCCCCTGGCGCCGATTGTACGCGTTCAGCTCCCAACCTCGGTTGGCGTTGCCCCAGAACCGCTGCGTGATCCCGTTCACCGTCTCCGCGTCGCCTGCGATGTACGTCACGACGGCAGGAATCTCGATTTCCTTTCCCTCGATTGGCGATACCCAGGAGACGCCCTTGTTCGCCCGTGCGAGCAGCTCCGTGCGCGCGATGTCGTTGGTACCGAGCCATGCCAGTGCCACGTCCGCCCACTTTTCACCGTGCGCCACCGTGTGATGGCCCGGTGCGGGAACTTCGAGGCGCATTCCCGGGACTATGATTGTGCCACCCTGCGTATCGAGCGCGTTTGCCCCGACGAGGAGGGTCTCCTGTTTGGCGTTGCCATAGACATGGTCCGCAATCTGGGCGAGCGTCTCTCCCTCGCGGACGATGTGCGTGAAGCCCTGCGCATCGGCCGCGTTTGCAAAGAGGACTGTGGCGCAGAAAACTGCGATTCGCCATCGAGCAATCATGGCGCTTCCGCTGGCGCGCGGGGTTCAGGCATCCGGCCCTGATCACGCGACCCGAGGTCCGGCGCGTCCATGACCACGTCGAGCGTCACCGTCTCGCCGGGTCCAATGGAGACGGTCCGTTTTTCTATCGGAGCGCGTGGATGAACGAGCGTTGCATAATGTACGCCTCCGGTGAGAGGGATGCCCCGTGCAAAGGGTGTGACGTCCACACGCTGCCCGTCGACCCAAACCTCGGCCCACGGCGTAGCAAGCACCCGCAGATAGCCGGGGACGCTCGGCAGGAGCTCGAGTGGCCGCGCTCCCGCCGCATCTCCCGCATGCCGAGAGGTGGCCTGGAGGAAAATGCCACCCGCCACGGCTAGGCCACCCACCACCGACATCCCACCGATCGCGCGTCGCACGGACGCGCGCTTGCTCGGCCTGAGAGCGGCGGCACGGCCGGCATCTTGCGCCGTGACCAAGCCGGCATCGGCGAGCGCCTGCACGACGAGTTGCTCGCCGCGCAATCGGGAGCGTGCTGCCGCTAGGTCCTCGAGTTGCGTCGCCATCGCCTCGGCAGACTGAAAGCGCTCGCTCGGCGCCTTCTCGATAGCGCGCATGATCGCGCGCTCGAGGGCGAGCGGCACGTCTGGCGCCCGGCGGTGCAGCGGTATGGGAGGGTCGCGGCGGATGCGATGCGCCGCCGGTCGACCCTCGCCTGCGTCGCTGCGCTCGAATGGTCTGGCGCCGCAAGCGAGCTGGTAGAGAACGACACCCAAGGAGAAAATGTCGCTCCTCGCGTCGACGCTCTCACCCAAAATCTGTTCGGGCGACATGTACGACGGTGTTCCGAAGGCGGCGAGGTCTTCGAGCCGCAGCGGCGCGAGGCCGACCGGCTCCTCGGCGTCCGACGACCGTTGGGCGATGCCGAAGTCGAAAATCTTCACCTCACCGCGCCGGCTCAGGAGGACATTCGCGGGTTTGATGTCGCGGTGCACGATTCCTCGCTCGTGCGCGTGCGCCAGGCCGCGCGCCGTCGCTGCGCCTATCGCAGCAACCCCGTCGGGGGCCACATACGCCTTTTTCTTGAGCAGGGTCGTAAGGCTGAAGCCGTCCACGAACTCGAGCACGAGGTACATGCCCGCGTCCGTCTTCGTGAAGGCATGCAGCTGGGCAATGTTGTGATGGCCAAGCTCCGCCAGGACCCGCGCCTCGCGCTGCAATTGGTGCGCAAAGGGCGAATTCGGTCCGATCGTCGACTTCAGCACCTTCAGCGCGACAGTGCGCCCCAGCGACTCGTCCACGGCCTTGTAGACCGACGCCATGGACCCGACGCCAAGCTCTTCCACGAGGCGGAACCCCTCGATCTTGGGCAGGTCCGCCACGCGCGATCCTACTGCGTAAGGAGCGACTTGCCGGTCATCTCCGCGGGCTGGTCCAGACCGAGTAGTGCGAGCATCATCGGGGCCACGTCACAGATGCGGCCCCCGCTCCGAATGATGGCGTCGCGGTCCGCGTCGTTCACATAAATGAGCGGGACGGGATTCAGCGTGTGCGACGTGTGCGGCTGCCCCGAAGCGGGGTCCTTCATCAGCTCGCAGTTGCCATGGTCGGCCGTGATGATGACCGCCCCACCTTGCGCGCGCGTCGCCTCGACGACTTGTCCCACGGCGGCGTCGACTGTCTCCACAGCGCGAATCGCTGCATCGAGAACGCCGGTGTGCCCCACCATGTCGGGATTTGCGAAGTTCACGAGAACGAAGTCGTATTTGGCCGACCGAATGGCTTCTTCGGTGGCGCGCGCCACGGCCGCTGCGCTCATTTCAGGCTTTAGGTCGTAGGTGGCGACCTCTTTGGGCGAGGGCAGCATTTTGCGCTCTTCCCCCTCGAAGGGCGACTCACGACCGCCATTGAAGAAGTACGTCACGTGCGCGTACTTCTCGGTCTCGGCGCAGCGGAACTGCTTCATGCCTGCGTACGCGAGCAGCTCCGGAAAAATGTTCGGATACGACTCCTTTGGAAAAGCGATGGGCAGCCCAAACGTTTCATCGTACGTCGTCATGCACGCGTAACGTCCCTCGAAGGGCGGATGCGGCGACGACCGGGCAAAGCCGTCAAACGGAGAGAGGGCGAGCGCCCGAGTGAGCTCCCGTGCCCGGTCGGGGCGGAAGTTGAAATGCAGCATTGCGTCGCCCGGTCGTGCACCTTCGTAGTCTCCCACGACGAACGGCTCGACGAATTCGTCTGTCTTGCTTGCCGCGTAGCTCCGCTCGATTCCGTCCTGGGCCGTCGCCACGCGCGGCGCCTGCGCGTCGACTATGGCGGCATAGCTCCGTTGCACCCGCTCCCAGCGGTTGTCGCGATCCATGCCCCAGTAGCGACCACCGACACTGGCGACCCGGCCGACGTGACCCGCCAATTGGGCTTCGAGCTGTGCGATGAAACGCGGTGCGGTCCCCGGCTGCACATCCCGACCGTCGAGGAACGCATGGACGAGGACAGGGACTCCGGCCCGCTTGGCCACTTCAATGAGAGCGAACAAGTGCACGAGTGACGAGTGGACGCCGCCGTCGCTGACGAGGCCAAGCAGGTGCAGCCGGCCGTGGCTGTCCTTTGCCTTCCCCACAACGTCCCGAATCACGGCGTTGCTCGCGAGAGTCCCGTCGTGAACTGCATTATCGATTCGCGCGATGTCCATCATGGCAATCCGGCCGGCGCCAAAGTTCAGGTGGCCAACCTCACTATTGCCCATCTGGCCAGGCGGTAGGCCCACGTCGGGCCCGCTGGTTCCGATCAATCCATGCGGGTAGCGGGCTTCGAGCGCCGTCAGGACAGGCGTCCGCGCTAGGCCGACGGCATTGTCGTTGCGTTCCTCTCGCTTACCGAAGCCGTCCAAAATGACGAGGACGACCGGTCTGGGTCGAGCTTGAAGCGACATTTCGCAGACCATAGCATTGACATCCTCGTCGCGGGAGAGCTCCCGCGGTAAGGAACGCGTCCGATGCCCTGGATCGAAGCCGTACTTCGAGGCCGTCAGGTTTTCGCGCGCGCGCGTGCAGACGGCACCCTCCAAAACGAGGGCGGACGCGTCGAGATTCGCTACGGTGCGCGAGACGGACGGGCTTACCGTGCCGCCGTGCAGAATCTGGTGCTGCCGTCCGCCACCACGCTGCATCCGGACGATGTCTGCGGTTCCGCCACGCCGGTTGCCACGAACAGCGCGACGGGACTCGCGCGCGTGGCGAAGCCGGTCGCGATGTCCGCCCCCCATCCAACGTCCGCCGAGGCTTGGGAGGCGTTCACGGACGGCGCATGTTGGGGTAACCCGGGGCCCGCCGGATCGGGGATCGTCCTCGTTTCGCCCGACGGGAAAATGCACGAAGGCTGGGAATATCTCGGCGAAGCGACCAACAACGTCGCGGAGTTAACGGCCATTCTCAGGGCGCTGGAATGGATTCCACAGCAAGCACGGGCGATCGTGGTTCACACGGACAGCCAATACGCCATCGGCGTCCTGCAGAAGGGCTGGAAGGCCAAGGCCAATCAGGACCTCGTGGCGCGCGCGAAGAAGCTCGTCGTCGGGCGCGGAGCCCGTCTCGTTTATGTCCCCGGTCACCAGGGGGTGGCGCTCAACGAGCGCGCCGACACGCTGGCGGGTGACGCGATCCGCACCCGCGCTACGCAGCGCGCGCTCTAACGCCCTACAGTAACCGCCGTCGCCGCTCGAGACCCCGACGCGATCTCGTCTACCCAACGCCGCGCCAGAGCGCAATCGCCGGCGCTCGTCCACGCGCGTTTCGCTGCGGTCGCCGCCGGCCCGGCTACGAACACCAAGTCCGCTCCGGCGCGCCCGATAGCGATGGGGCCTCGCTCTGCACGCTCGTGACATTGGAAATCGGTTCCCCGCATCGATGATGGGCCAATGGTCTTCGACCAGCCCCGCGCGATGGCCGGAAACGCACGCGCAGCACGTTCTCCGTTCGTTTTTCCTGCGTCGTATCTGAGCCGCCAGGCGAACGCGACGCGCTCGCCCTTGGTCAGGAGTACGGCGCGGTCCCCACCCCACCCCTCGCTCGAGTCTGCCGCGATCTCGGGGGCCGCCCACTCCTCGAACGCCAGTCGAGTGCCAAGCTCGCCTTCGGAGTCTTCGTCCGCAAGCAGCCAACCGGGACCAAGCGCACCGAAGGTGGGTCGCTCCACGTTCAAAGGCGGCTCGTGCGCGAGCCATTTGTCGACGTGCAGAATCTGCTCGCTCGTTGTCGGCGCCGAATCCCACGCGCGGTTGACCGCGTCCCAACCTCCCCGCCGGCGCAGCGCGTGCACGAAGAGGGTTCCGTAAATATATGGGGCGGCGAGTGACGCTCGCATGACGCGTGGCGCGTCAGCGCCGGGCCCGCGGTCCATCCCCTCGCGGATTTGCGCCGAGAAAATCTCGTCGGGAAGGTCGAGCGCGGTCTTTCCCTCGCCGGGTGCCGTTCGGGACGCAATCACGTCGAACATTGCGCTCGTCGCATCGCCCTCGGCCAAGGCGCTCACCGCTTCGGAGAGGTCGCCATCGCCGGGGCGGTACTTCGATCGCTCGTGAATGTTCCAGCGTTGATCTTGCAAAGCGTGCACTAGCTCGTGGGCCAGCGTGGCGTCCGCCTCTTCATCGTCGAGGTCGCTTGCCATGTACATTGTACCGTCTGCTGGCTCGTAGTAGCCGGCGAGCTGGTCGCGCAGGAGACCGTACTCGGCGGCCTCGTAATCGAAACGCGTAGGGAGGAAGCCGAGCAGCTGCAGCGCAAGTCCTTCGTTGCGAATTGCCTCCGCCGGAAGCTCACGGGAAACGTGCTGCTCTACGCGGGTGATGAGGGCGGGACGATCCAGGACGATGCCAGGGACCGCTTTGGTCGCTCGAATTCCGCGCGCGGCTTCGACGCGGGTCAGCATTCGAGCGATGAGGCGGCTTCCGCGCGAGGAGACCTCGCCGGGGGCGAAGATGGCCCCAGCCTCGCGAGTTGCGGGCTGAGCGGGTATGGCAAGAGGCAGCAAGGGTCCCGCGCGCGCCGGCGGTTCCGCGGTTCGGCATGCGAGAGCGAGGCACGCGAATCCACAGATCAGCCCCCGTTTCGTCATCGACCGAGACCCATCCCCCGTTCGCCCTCACGGCGCAGGCCCGCGATTGCATCGGCGTAGCTTGGCCGAGTGAAGACCGCGCTGCCGGCGACGAGCACGCTTGCGCCGTGTTGAGTGGCTGCGGCGGCGGTCTTCTCCGCGATCCCGCCGTCGATTTCGAGATCGATGCCGCGGCCTCTGCTATCCGCGGCGCGTTCGATCATATCCCGAACGGCTCGCACCTTGGGAAGCACCCCCTCGATGAATGATTGGCCGCCGAACCCCGGGTCGACGCTCATCACGAGCACGAGGTCCACGGAATCGAGAACATAGCGGATCGTCTCCTCGCTCGTACCCGGGTTGAGGACGACGCCCGCTCTTTTCCCGAGATCGCGCACGTGCTGGAGCGTGCGATGCAAGTGAGCGCACGCCTCGACGTGCACGCTGAGCACGTCCGCGCCCGCGCGCGCAAACGCCTCGAGATATTTCTCCGGCTCGACGATCATCAAGTGCACGTCTAGCGGCAATGTGGTCGCCGCGCGGATGGCTTCTACGATCACCGGGCCCAGGGTGATGTTCGGCACGAAACGACCGTCCATTACGTCGACGTGGATCCAGTCGGCTCCCGCCTGCTCCGCTGCCTTCACTTCGTCGGCCAGGCGTCCGAAGTCGCACGACAGGACGGATGGCGCGATGGTGACTTTGCCGCTCGACGGGGCACCGGACGCAAGGGATGGTGATGGCACCACCAAGACGTGGCGGAGCCGCCGCAACACGTCAAGCTCTCCACGCGTCACTTGTTGCGCCGCGCGCAGAAAGGGACGAGTCTGTTTGTGAGCGAAGCCATGCACGTGCGCCGGATCATGAAGAAGGACTTCGATCGAATCGTCGAAGTGATCGATCACTGGTGGGGGGGGCCGATTGGCACGTTCGCTCACCCAATCTTCTTCTACGAGCTCGGCGATCAAGCGCTCGTCGTCGAGCAAGGGTCGGACGTGATCGGGTTCCTGCTAGGCTTTCTCGCTCCGCACGCCCCGCAGACAACACCGACGACCGACGGCGCGCGCATCGGCTACGTTCACCTGGTAGGTATTCACCCGGAATACCGTCGTCGCGGAGTCGGCCGACTACTGTACGATCGGTTTACGGAGGAGTGCCACGGCCTGCGCTGTGTGAGGATGAAGGCAATAACGACCCCCGGTAACGAAGGGTCGATCCGTTTTCACGTGGCGCTTGGTTGGAACGTGCAGGAGGTCGATGACTATGCCGGTCCCGGCCGCCGTCGCATCGTATTCACGAAGCCGCTGAGCGTTTGAGTCGCCGCACACGATCGCGGCGCCGTATACTGGCCCCCAGGATGAGGAATCTGTCCGCTTCCGATCAACGGGAGAGCTACAACCGCCCGGTGACCAGTACCGTGTTGCGCGAGATCGCGCTCTTTGGAGCGCTTAGCGACCAAGTCCTCGAGCACCTCGCACGTACGCTGCGGACGATACACTGTTCGCCGGGCGACACGATCTTCCGCGAAGGCGAGAGCGATGGACGCGAGATGTACGTGGTGCTCGAAGGGGAGATGGAGGTATCGAAGCGCAGCCGCCGCGGCAGAGAAATGCGCGTTGCCATGCTGGGGCCGAGCGACTGCTTTGGCGAAATGTCAATGCTCGACATGCAACAGCGCTCCGCTACCGTGCGCGCGCTTGCCCCGTCACGTTTGTTGACCATAACGAGCGAAGACCTCGACGCGCTGTATCGATTCGATTTGAAATCGTACGCTCTGATTGTCTTGAACGTGGCACGCGATCTGTCGCGGCGGTTGCGCGTGACGGATGGCCTTCTGGCCGAGTTTGCGGGGAACGTCCTCGACGAGTACGTCGTGGCGCCAAAAATCTGACCTTTCAATCCGGGCGGCCCGCTTCAGCGTCTGGCCCGCCCGTGACTTCCGCAGCTCCGGCGTCTAGCTGCGCATCGGGCGGGGTTGCGCTTCGGGAAAACGCGTCGGCCGGAGCCGCATCGTCCACCGGCAGCCCATCTGCAGCAGCGTCGGCTGCCGCAGCCAAAGTCGAGCCCGCATCGTTGCTTGCGTCTGGGGCGCTTGCCGCTGCGTCGAATGCGCGGCCTGGACTAGATGACGCCGCCGCGTCCTGCTCCGCGCCAGCGGGGAACCCTGATGTCGCCAGGGGTTGCGGAGGCAACGGCTGCGGACTCAGGTCGCACCCTGCGAGCGCCAGCGCAAACAGGGCGGAGGCGAGCGATCTCACTCGCCGTCCCTAGAGCTTGCGTCGCTTAACGAATCGTTCGGGCACGAGCCGTCCAGTTGCTGGTCGCAATCGTGGTCGGTCCTATCGCGGGCATCGGATGGACTCATCCGGGCATCTTCGCTCGCGTCCGGTCGTCCTGTTTCCGCGGCGGCATCCAACCGGTGGTTGGCGTCGCCTCGCGAGTCTTCGCTGGCGTCGCCGGATGCCCCTCCGTCGGGGCTTGTCGCGTCCGCCCCATTTGCCGGTGGCATCGGAACCCCAGAATCCTGCAGCAAGGACGCATCGGCCGGTACGGACGCATCGAACGACGGCTGCGAAGTACCGGTCCCAGCACCCCCAGACGCCGCACCGGCGGTTCCGCTGCTGGGAAACGGGACCTGGCTGGCGCCCGAGCTACCTGCTGCGCTTCCGCTGGCGATTGGACCCCCGGATGAACCGCTGCTCGCGCCGCTGCCGCCGGCGCCCGCCATGTCGGGCGGAAGCGGGTGGGGGTTCAGGCTGCGCGGACCGGGCTCGGTGTTCAGCGTACACGCGGGCAACCAGCCGACCACGAGGAGGGCACCTAGCCAGCGTTTCGATCGAGCGGATGCGTAAATCAAAGCGTGCCCCCCCCGTTTGCTGCAGGCGCGATGCCAGCTCACTCTTCGGCTATTCTCGCATGAAAACGCGCAGCACGGCCTGCCGTCGGGGCGGCGCGATCCCGCTTCGGCTCAACATGGCGCATATGCAGTAGCGCTTGAGAGCGTGGCTGGAGCGTGTTACCGCACCCGGTGCCCCATGCCGCTCGAGACAGAAATTATGCTCGCAGAACCCAGGGTGCGCCGAGCGCTTGAGCTCGTTTACGGCGTTGAGGGCGTCGTCGCGGCCAGAGTCTGGCAATGGGGAGCGCGCTTCGCCGTCGGGGTGCGCGGAGGTTCGGCGGCGCTTTCGTCACAACTGCTGCGATGCGTGGAATCGGCAGTCTCCGGCATTCGCGAACCCGGGGAGACCTGGGACTTTGGCCTCCTTGAGGACACCCCCAACTGAGCTTCGCACCGGCGTTGATGCCGACTGGTCGGGAGTACGGCTCGTAAATCGTGCTTCGGGCCGCAACGAGCTGCTAAAAGTCTAGTCGTCAGGCCTCCAGACCTTTTTGATGACCGGTCATCGACTAAGCTTCACCTCCGCGGCTTGCCCCAACCACCACGTCGCGTTTCAGTTTGAGACGAAGATTGCCTCGATCTCCGTCTTCACCTGCTCCTCCGTCTGCTTGCGGGCGATGGCAATCTCCTTAACTATGAGAGATCGTGCCGTGTCGAGCATCCGGCGCTCGCCGAAGCTGAGCTGCTTGTCCGTCTTCAGGCGATACAAATCACGCAGCACTTCGGCGACGTCATAGATAGATCCCGTCTTGATCTTGTCCATGAACCCGCGGTAGCGCCGATTCCAGGTCTGGTTGTCAAAAGCGATAGTTCGCTCGCGTAGGATATCAAAAATCTCGCGAATTTCTTGCTCGCTGATGACCTGGCGCAGGCCCACGGCGCTTGCGTTGGCTACCGGCACCATGATTTTGCGGTCGGTGTCGAGGATGCGCAGCACGTAAAATTGCTGCCTGCTGCCCGCGATGTCCTTCTCCTCGATGCGGATGACCTCGGCTACCCCTTGCGCCGGGTAAACAGCCTTGTCGCCCACCTTGAACGTGACATCGGTAGCAGCGTGCATAGGGTCTCCTTGCTTTGGTGCGTGGCGTCACTCGAATTAGGTCGCTACGCCAACAGCTCGAGTGTCGGCCATCGTCGCCGGTTTGAAGTCGCTCTTAGACGAACGAGCGGCCGATCAGTGGCGCCCAGTATCCGCCGCAACCAACCTAATTGAAGGGAGGCAGTGAGCGAAGGCCATAAAAATGGGCAGGCGCACTGTAGTGGACGAGGCCCGCCCCTGTCAATGGACTCTCAACGATTTCCTTCGGTGACTTCTGTTCAGCAGCTATTCAACAGCGCCTCGGCCAACCCCCAGCGCACCCCGCGGTCGGAGATGCGGATGCGTTCGACGCCCCAGTGATCGAGTAGGGCCAACGCGATGTAGCCGCCCGTTACGACGACATCCGCGCGCTTGGGCTCCATTCCCGGCACGCTTCTTCGGGAAGCCAGGTCGAGGCGAGCCAATTCTTCTACGACGCGCCTCAGCTCGTGGCGGGTCATCGTGCGCCCGTGCACGAGTGCGGCGTCGTACGCAGTCAGCTTCAGCGAGACGGCAGCGAGCGTGGTCATCGTCCCAGCGACGCCGACCGGGAGAGGTGCGGTACCCAACTCAGGCACTGCGCAGAACGCTTCCGCTGCGGCCCGTGTGATCGCCGCCTGCTCCTCCGCCGTAATGGGGTCATGACCGACGAACCGCTCCGTCAGTCGAACGCTTCCCACGTCGTAGCTGGCGGCGAACGAGATTTGAAAGATGAGACCGTCCATCTCGCCCATTACGACCTCAGTGCTTCCGCCGCCTATGTCGAACACGGCGCAGCGGTCGCCCCGCTCGACGGGCAGACCGCTCAAAGCACCTCGAAAAGTAAGTCGAGCCTCTTCGGCCCCGCTGAGCACCTGCGCCTCGACGCCAAAGCTTGCTCGCACGCGGGCTCCAAGTTCGTCGTCGCCGGCTGCGTCGCGCATCGCGCTTGTTCCCACTACCGCCACGCGCTCCACATCGAGCGCCTGAACAACTCGCGCATATTCATCCAAACACGCTGCAGTGCGTGCGATCGCCTCCGGAAGGAGTCTATGGGTCCGATCAACGTCCTGTCCCAAGCGCGTGATCGTGGCGCGCTCGGCTACGGCGCAGATCTCCCCCGAGGTAGTGCGCTCCGCAACGAGAAGAAGCACCGTGTTCGTTCCGATGTCTATCGTAGCGACGCGCATTGTCTTGCCGCGAAAAACACGAGTGCTCGGCTCGAGCGACCTACCCGGCTTCACTGCCGGATTCGGAAATCAAGTTCCCGTTAGATCCTTCAGATTCAGCATCTCTTCCACATTGGGCTGAAGCACGAGCTCGACACGACGGTTCTTCTGCTCCTCCGACGGCGCCTGCTGCTCCGCAGTCCCGGCAATGGGATCGGTCGCGCCGTACCCAGCGGCTGCCCAGCGCGACGGCGTGAGACCCCCGCCGCTGGGAACGCCGGTCTTGTCCGTGTTCCTGTCGGGCGAGATTAAAAATGTCAACACCTGGCGGGCGCGCATCAGGCTTAATCCCCAATTGTCGAAGTAGGGTCCGGCATAAGGCTCCTTATCCGTGTGACCGGCGACCTGGAAGTTGCGCGCGTTCAGTGTCGTATCGCTCCTCACCACGTCTGCCACCTGTTTCAGTACCTTCTTGCCGTCGGGCTTCAGCGTGTCCTTGCCCGAATCGAACAGGATGTCGCCGGGGAGTTGAATGACCATTCGATTGTTACGCACGATTACTTTTAGGCCGACGCTCGTCAGCTTATCGAGCCGACCCTTGAGATCGCGGAAACGCGCCTTCATATCGTCAAGTTGCTTGAGGCGCGCCTCGTACTCACTCATCGCTTGCCGGAGCTTCGAGCGCTCCTCTTCGGACTTGGACAGGCCAAGACCGAGATCTTTCAGCTTCGCTTTCAGGTCTTCCACTTGCTGTGTGGATTCGGCGTATTTCTGGTCGTCCTCGGCATGACGCTTGTTCGCAGCATCCAGGTCGGCTTTCAGCTTGGCAATATCACGCTGGGACTGTTGCCACTCGTCCTCGCTGTGGCCGCAACCGACTAGCCCAAAAGCAGTAACAATCGCGATAAGCAGCAGGCTGGCGCGCAATTTCGGAGTGTGCATTCATCCTCGCAGAGGTTCCGATCAACGCGTGCGACCGTATCGATCGGTACGTGAAGGGTCAAGGATGCGGTCGCTCGGCGGGGGCCGTGGCCCTGGGAGTCCTCCCCCCGTTGTTGCACCGCGCTCACTTTTGTGTTTGACAAGTAACGTACGTGACCATATACGTCACTTAGATCACCTCAAAGGAGGGTCCGATGGCTGCGAAGAAGGGTGCCAAGAAGGCTAAAAAGGGCGGAAAGAAGACTAAGACCACCAAGAAGGCCGCCAAGACCGCAAAGAAGCCGGCGAAGCGAAAGGCCGCAAAAAAGCCAGCTAAGCGGGCAGCCGCCAGGAAGCCCGTGAAAAAGGCGGCGCCTCGGTCAGCAGCGAAGACCCCCGCGGCGGCGCCCAAAAGGGCCGCCACGAAGGCCGCTCCGCCGGCTGGCGTGCCGTCCATGCTGGGCGGTGCTCCGACATCGAGCCATGGGCTCGATGACGGCGAAGAGTGACCTCAGCTCAGAGGCTCGATCGGTCCTTCTACTGAAGGGTCGGTCTTGCCCGCGACCGCGAGGGGCGGGCTCTTGCAAGACCTGGGCGCCTCAGCAGAGGGGGCGCCCATCGTCTTTCGCGAGCCGACAAAGATCAGGCTCACCCGGCACACGGGCTTTCTTTGCAGTGTGCGCCTGAGCGCCTCGCGGTCGCGCGCTGTTCGAATTCCGGCCCCCGATGCGCCGTCTTGCGCGCACCAGGAGCGCGGGGGTTCGAGCCCTGCGCCGCGCCAGGATGAGCGCAGCTGGCTCAGTGCGGTGGACGCTCGCTGCGTCGGGGATGAAAGGTGAAGGGGTAGAGTGCTTTCGTTTCGAACCCACCCGGGCTCGCGGCGAATTGAATTTTTTTAATCCGTTCG
>JALYHV010000195.1 GCA_030776205.1 Myxococcota bacterium
TCTCGGTCGCCGAGCGCAGCTCGATCCTCGTCGACGACGTGTGGCTCGGCGTCTCCTCCGACGCAGGATCGAGCGGCAACGCGCGGCCGTTCACCGCCTACGGCGGCGCCAAGGTGACGGAGACGAATCTCGCCGGCACGGGCGTGGCGCTCGGCGGCGCGTTCGCTGTGGCCGAGGGGCAGCTCGCCCTCCGGGCGCGTCTCGCCGATCCCCAGTTCTTGCGGAGCAACTGGGTCGCCGAGGTGGAGCTACTCTACAATAACGCCCGCGACTTCTTCGGCAACCACGAGGTCCTCGTCGCCGACGACGCCACGCAGACGCAGGTCCGCAAGGACTCGGCGATCGCGGCGTACAAGCGCTTCGGCGCGCGCGTGGGCATCGGGCACGACCTCGGCATTTCGTCGCAAGTCTTCTTCGACTACCGCGTCGAAAAGGTCGACGCGATCCTGCCGGCCGCTGCGAGTGACCACCGTGGGTTGGACATAGAGCCCATCGATTTCATGCTCACGCGCGGCGCGACCGTCCTCTCCGTCCTCCGCGCCACCCTGGTCAACGACACGCGCGACGAGCCGTCCTTGCCGACACGGGGCCATCAGGTCATTGCGAGCGCGGATGCGTCGCTCTCGCCACTCGGGAGCGATTACCCTTACGCGAAGCTCGCGTTGCGCGCGGCACAATGGATGCCGCTCCCGTGGGGGCACGTGCTCCAGTTGGGCGGGTTCGTGGGGGCGGTGTTCGGACAAGCGCCGCTCTTCGAGCGCTTCTATGTGGGCGATTTCACCGACCTCTTGCCCGATCGCGTCCTCGATCTGAACTTCAACCGGCGACCCGCCCCGAACTTTCTCGGCACCGACATCGCCGAGATCCGGTACGGCAACTACGCTGCCCGGCTCGCCGCCGAGTACCGCGTTCCGTTGTACCGCGGCACGCGATCCATCTACGGCATCGACGTCTTCGGGGGGTTCGGCCTGTACGCCATCGCGAACGAGGCCGACGTCACCCACCACGCGCGCGGCTACAGCGGGCTCGCCACCGTGCCGGCGGACATCACCTTCAACGCGGGCCTCCGGATCGACACGCAGGTGGGCGGCTTCACGTTCGGAATATCGAACCTCCTCGGTCTCATCCCGCTCCGCGGCTCGAGCCAGGTCGTGGCCGTACCATGACGCGCGCGCGCCGGTTCGCCTACGCGCTGGGGCTGTGCGCCCTGGGATCGATCACGCCGCTCCGCGCCCGCGCGCAAGCTGCACCGCAGCAGCAGCCCGCGCAGCTCGCTGCGCTGCGCCAGGCAAACTACGCGTGGGACGGCGAGTTGCTGCGGGCCAGCTTCTCGTACCGTGACGTCCTGTCGGACGTCGCGCTCATGAAGAAGCTCTCCAGCGGGCTACCGATGGTGATCGCGATGCGCGCGTACGTCTACCGGGCGGGCGAGGACGTGCCCATCGCGCTAGCGCCTCGCGTCTGCCGCGTCGTCTTCGATCTGTGGGACGAGGTCTACCGCGTTCACGTGAGCGAGCCGGAGCGCGAGCGCGATCAGGCGGCCGTCCTCGACGGCGTGCTTCGTCTCTGCACGGAGGCGCGCGATCTCCCCCTCGCGCGGCGCGCGCTCCTCACGGCGCGGGCGTCGTACTTCCTCGGGGTCGTCGTCGACGTGAACCCGGTCTCAGCGGAAATGGTAGAGCAAATGCGGCGGTGGATGTCGCGCCCCGCGGGGAGCACGGGGATCGGGCCGAGCGACGCCCTTTTCGGCAGCTTCGTGCAGCTCTTCGCCCGCCAGATAGCAAGCAGCGACACGACCCTCACGTTCCGCACGCAAAGCGTCGTGCCGTGAAGCCGCGCTGCCGAGGGGGCTCCACACGCGCCATCCTGCCGCACGTGATGCCCGTCCCGGGGCGACGCGCGGCGGTTCCTCTCCTCGCCGCCGCTTCGTATGCGGTCCTGTCGTTCGCGAGCGCTCCCCCATGGCCGGACGACTGGGACGGCGTCGGCTTCGTGGAGTCCATCCGGGATTTCGATCTGGCGCGCTTTCACCCGCACCCGCCGGGGTACCCGGTCTACGTCGCTCTCCTCCGGGTCACGGCGGCGATCGTGCGCGATCCGATGCGCGCGGCCACGGTGACGTCCGTCCTCTGCGGCGTGGTCGTCGTCACGCTCGTATGGGATGCCGCGCGGCGGGTCGCCGGTGAG
>JALYHV010000196.1 GCA_030776205.1 Myxococcota bacterium
GCTGCGAGAAGTCGCTTGGCCCGCTCGGTGCTGCCGGATCGGGCGGACCAGACGAGTAAGCCATCTCAGGCCAAAACTGTACCACTCCGCGCCTCTCCAAACAACGTGGCACCTCCAGCGCCCGGTCCGCGTAGAGATCCTTCTTCCGGGTCTATGCGTCCGTTTCGCCGACAGACAACCGAGCGCCCTCGCCCGAGGTACGAGGGTCAATGCGTTCGCCGCCGGCATCCGATCGCGGTCGTGCTCGCATTGTTCACCGGTTCGTGCGCGACTAGGCGAGAGCCCTCGTCCGTCGACGCAGGCGAGACGAGCGTGGACGACGGACGCGGTCCGCGCGGCGCCAGCCCGCCGCCCTTACCGGTCGCGCCATTGCGTCCCGTGTCGGCGGAAACCGCGCCGCCCCTCATCACTCGCCTGGAGTCCTTTCCTGGCCGCGACGCGAGCCGGGTGGTGATCGAGCTCACCCGTCCCGCCAGGTACCGCGTCTACGATGAAGCGACGGACGACGCCACCCCGCCACGAACTTCCATCGATTTGGATGGGGTGGACCTCGGCCCGGTGCCGCGTGACCGCACGCTTGGCGGCATCGTGTCGCGCGTGCACGCGGACCCAACCAGTACGGGCTCGACGGTGTCGCTCGACCTGGACGGTCGTGCCTGGCGCCGAGTCTTTTACATGAACGAACCGTATCGAATCGTCGTCGACGTGGCACGCAATCCGCCGGGGGTGCGCGGGCCCGGCGGCCGCACGGTGTCCCGGATAGTCCTCGACCCGGGGCATGGCGGCAAAGACGGTGGCGCCATCGGCTCGAGCGGCGTGCAGGAGAAAGAGGTGACGCTGGACATCGCGCTGAGGGCGGCGCCCATTCTTTCGGCCCATGGTGTCGATGTCGCACTGACAAGAAGCGACGATCGTTTCGTTTCATTGGAGGAGCGCACGGCGCGCGCGAACGCCTTCGGGGCGGACCTCTTCGTGTCCATTCACTGCAATGCGAGCGAGATCCGGTCGAGACGTGGCGTCGAGACCTACGTGCTGGACACGACGCGAGATGAAATTGCGGTACGCATTGCCGCCCGTGAGAACGCGACGACGCCTGGTGCGAGCGCGGAGGTCGCGTCGATCCTGGGTGGGATGCGCATGGCGGATGAGGCGCAGCGATCGACTCGTTTTGCTCGTTTGCTTCAGCGCGCAGCCATTGCGACGCTTCGCATGCAATTTGGAGATGCATTCGACGGGGGCGTTCATCCAGCAGGATTTTACGTCCTGATAGGTGCGAGGATGCCCAGCATCCTCCTCGAGACGAGCTATCTCTCGAATCCGGGGGACGAGGCGCGGCTCGGCAGCGCGGCCTACCGTCAGCTGCTCGCCGATTCCATAGCCAACGCCGTCAAAGCGTATCGCGAAGGACGGTGAGGGACGTCCAAGACGCTATGGAGCGAACTCTGGCCAGGGCACCTCGAAAGTACCAATCGTACGGTCAACTCGCCCGCACGCGCCGGCGCTCGTCAGCCGCGCGTTGCTCGACCCGACCCTGCGCCGCTACGTCCTCGACGAGCCACCATGCGTCGTGATCCGGTGAGGCGCCCAGGCAATCCAGGGTGAGCGTGATGGCGCGCTCGGCGTCAATTGCGCCCGCCGCCCGACCAGGCAGCTCGACGACCGCACGCCTCACCCGCATGCCAGCCAGCGCCGCGGCCATTCGCAGGACGGCTTCGCGAAAGGCCCGTTCGTCGAAATCCACGCGCGCACCCAGGCCGAAGAGGAGCACCTTTTCGAAGGGAACGTGCGGCTTGCCCGGCACGAGCACGATTTCGTCCACCTCACCACGTAGAAAACCTGTCTTCAGCAACGCGTTCAAGCGGCCCCCCAAACGCCAATCGATCAGCGCGGCGAACCCATGCATCGGCCGCAGGTCACTCCAGATGGGGCATGCGCATAACTCCGCGTTCGCTTCATCGATGCGCCTCAACTCGGGCGGCAAAAACCGCAGCTCCACTACGGCCCCTTCTCTTCGACACGGCCGAGCGTGTCCGCGATGCGGTTCAGCACGCCGTTGACGAAGCCGCTCGAGTCGTCCGTGCCGAAGGACTTTGCCAGCTCGACTGCCTCGTCGAGGACGACCGCACGGGGCACGTCGATTTGGCGCTGCAGCTCCCACGTACCGAGACGCAGCACGTTGCGATCCACACGGCCCATTCTCTCGACGCGCCAGTGGGCCGATGCCGTGGCGATCTGTGCGTCGAGCTGATCGCGTGCGGCCCAGACCCCGCGCACAGCCGCGTCGGCGTAAACGCGCCCCTGCGGATCCGAGTCGGCCCCAAAGCTCCGCCAGAAGAGGTCAATCGCGTCATCGGCGCTTGCACCCGACGCTTCCATTTGGAAAAGCATCTGCAACGCGGCCTCGCGGCCCGAGTGACGAGCGCCCATCATACCGAGAGACTGCCCTCAGAGCCCCGCTTCGTCCAGCGAGCGCGCCAGTGACACCATCTCGATGGCGCACAACGCCGCGTCCCATCCCTTGTTGCCGGCCTTCGTACCGGCCCGCTCGATCGCCTGCTCGATGGTGTCGGTGGTCAGCACTCCGAACGCCACGGGGACGCCCCCTTTCGACCCAGCCGTGCTCGAGAGCCCCTTTGCCGCCTCGCCCGCCACGTAATCGAAGTGCGCCGTCGCCCCCCGTATCACGGCGCCGAGCGCGATCACGGCATCGACCTTGCCGGATGCCGCCAGCCGCCGGACCACGCCAGGCAGCTCCCAAGCGCCGGGAACACGAACGAGCGTTATCGCGCTGGCTTCCGCCCCGTGACGCACCAGCGCGTCGATGGCTGCCTCGACGAGGCGGTCGACGATGAAGTGATTGAATCGGCTCGCGACGACGGCGAAGCGAGCCGCCGGGGGCACTATCAGGGTTCCTTCTATGACGCGTGTCGTGTTCATTCGCGCTCCCGGCCTCGGCTCATGGAATGCAGCGGCACCCGCTCGACCACCTCGAGGCCAAAGCCGTGGATCCCGGCTATCTTACGCGGGTTGTTGGTGAGCAGGCGGATCTCGTGCAAACCGAGGTCGACGAGCACCTGTGCCCCCAGGCCAAACTCGCGGAGCGGCTGATTTCCGGAACGGTCTGCGCCTTCGCTGGTAGCGAGCCATCTCTCCAGCTCGCGCTGCACGTCGCCCCGCGGAGCGATGTAAACGAGCGCCCCACGACCTTCTTCCTCGATCTGGGCAAGCGCCTCGCGCAGATGCCGCCCCCCGTCGCGGGGTGTCGCGGCGAACGTGTCGGCGAGGGTCGAGCCGCTGTGCACGCGGCACAATGGAGGCGGACCTTCCGCCAGGTTGCCTTTTATCAGGGCGAGAAATTGCCGATCATCGATTGCGGTCTGGTAGACGATCGCACGCCATTCGCTGCAGGTGTGGTCGAGGACGATAGCCGCCTCCGACGCGCGATGCACCAGGCGCTCCGTGAATAGCCGGTAGCGAATGAGGTCCTCGATCGTGAGGATTCGCAGCCCGTGTTTTTCCGCAAATCGTTCGAGGTCGGGCATTCGCGCCATCGTGCCGTCCTCGTTCATGATCTCGCAGATGACTCCTGCGGGGGTGAGTCCAGCCAGGCGCGTGAGGTCGATCGCTCCCTCTGTTTGGCCCGTTCGTACGAGCACGCCTCCCGCACGGGCGCGCAAGGGGAAAACGTGTCCAGGTGTGATCACCTCGTGTGGCCCGGCGTCGGGGTTCGCCGCGACACGGATGGTGTGGGCGCGGTCTGCGGCGCTGATGCCCGTTGTGACGCCCCGATGCGCCTCGATGCTGACCGTGAAGGCCGTTCCGAGGGGGGGGCCCGACCGGCCGGGTGAATGCATCATCGGCAGCTTGAGGCGGTCCACCTGCTCCTCGGTGAGCGCCAGGCAAATGAGACCCCGCGCGTGCGTCGCCATGAAATTGATCGCGTCGGGGGTGACGAACTGCGCCGCCATCGTCAGGTCGCCTTCGTTCTCGCGGTCCTCGTCATCGACGACGATGACCATTTTACCTGCGCGAATGTCCGCGATGGCGCCTGCAATCCGTTCTGCCAGCTTGGGGTCAATCATCGGCATGGGTACCGCGATCGACGAGTCGGGCGACGTACCGTGCAACGAGGTCGACCTCCAAATTGACCTGATCGCCGACCCCGAGGGCGCCGAGGTTCGTCTCGGCAAGCGTAATCGGGATCAGCATGACTCCGAAGCGACGCGCCTCCACGCCGTTGACGGTCAAGCTCACTCCGCTCACCGCGATGGACCCCTTTTCGGCTACGAATCGCGCCAGCCGGGCAGGCAGCTCGAACGTGAGCGCGCGGGCGTCCCCTTCGTCCTGGCGCTCGAGCACGGTCCCGACGCCGTCGATGTGGCCAGTGACGAGGTGCCCCCCCAGCCGGTCGCCGGCTCGTAGCGCGCGCTCGAGATTGACGACCCGATTGGGCGACGGCGTGCCGAGGGTCGTCCGCGCCAATGTCTCGGACGACGCGTCCGCTTCGAATCCGCCGAGGAAGATCCCGGCGACCGACAGGCAGCACCCGTCGACGGCTATGGACTCTCCCAGGGCGAGCGGCCCGTCGGCGAAGGACCCGCGCACATACAGACGAGCCCCGTGACCCCGCGGCAGGCTGCGCTCCAGAACGCCCATCCCCGCCACGAGTCCGCTGAACACGGGGCAGGGTTTACAGACGACCCAGGCGGGCGTCCAGCGTCCCAGACGGGTTGCGCTTGGGCACCGGCCGACTGACACTTGCGGAGTGAAGTACGTTGCTTTGCTTCTTGTTGTCTTCGGCGGCGTCGTCGCGTGCGGGCCGAGCTTTCAGGCGCTCTATGAGTGCGACGTGCGCTTCGAGCATTGCTATGCCGTGGATCAGACCGCAGCCACCCCGGACGCAAAGCGGACTTGCTGGCGCGAGTGGCTTCACGGCTACACGTACGGCCAGTCGCGCGACCGTGTTGAATACGCTGCAAAACGATTCGGGCAACTGTCGCTCGACGTGACGCCGGGGCTCACCGTCCAGCCTCACACGGTCGCGGCGCCGATGCCCACTAACGCGTTTGCGCCCCCGCCCAATGTCGCAGACGGCCGGAGCGCTCCCGAAACGGCGCAATCCGCGCCACCCGACGCGGGCGCGAGCGAACCGCCCCCATCCACAGTGGCCGCCCGCCCAGCCGTTCGTGCGCCCGGCGCCCAGTGCACGGAGGGGTGCGCCCAGCTTTGGAGCACCTGCCACGGGCACTGCAAGGATCAGGGGTGCGAGCTCTGCAATGGGCAATACCGCACCTGCGTGCCGGCGTGCTTTGGCGATCAAGCAGGGACGTCGCACGGCGCACCGCGCAGTCTCCGTTAGGGCGGGGTTTGCGATCGCCCCGCCGTCGCTGTGCGGTACCGACTTACTCCGCCGAGGCGTCGGCCGACGCGAGTATGGCGCCGGCATCGCCCCGGAACAGGTGGCCGCGGACCTCGAGCCGAAGAAAGTACGGGGCGCAAGTCGCGTTCATCACGCTGATGCCCGTGCCGGACAGCGACGTCACCTCGGCCAGGTTGCCGGACGCGAGGATGAAGTTGGGATTGGTTGGGTCACTGGCATCCGCGGACGCCGAGACGTATGGGGCAAAACCCGTGATTTCGGTGTCCTCCGCAAAGGGCGGCGGGAAATGAAAGACGAACGTGCGCTGGCCGCGAAAGTCGAGCCACGCACCGCCGTCGCCCGTAGGGATCAGGGGCCCTGATTCCCACAGCACGTCCTGCCCATTCACCCGGACGATCCCCGGGGGCGCCTCTACGGTGTCGCTGTCGCATTGATGGGTCGTGCAGCCCTCCGACGCGGCGGCCGCACACGCGAGGAGCACCCCGCGGCATGCGAGAACGCGACGAACGGCGCGCGCGACCGCCCTACGCACCGAGCACCTCCGCCGCCTCCATCGCATGGTACGTAAGGATGGCATCGGCGCCCGCGCGGCGAATCGAGACGAGCACTTCCATCATCGCCCGTGTGTAATCGAGCATCCCCGCGGCGGCAGCCGCGCGAAGCATCGCGTACTCGCCCGAGACGTTATAGGCGAAAAGGGGAAGGGTCGTGTCCTGCCTGACCGCACGGATGACGTCCAGATAAGCAAGCGCCGGCTTGACCATCACCATGTCGGCGCCCTCCTCTTCGTCGAGTCGCGCCTCGCGAAGCGCCTCGCGCGCGTTCGCCGGGTCCATTTGGTAACCGGCGCGGTCGCCGAACTTCGGGGCGCACTCCGCCGCCTCGCGGAAAGGCCCGTAGAAGCAGCTCGCGTACTTGACCGCGTAGCTCAGGATGCTGGTCGACTCGAGGGCGCTCTCGTCGAGCGCTCTCCGGATTCGCCCGACGCGTCCGTCCATCATGTCGCTCGGTGCGACGACGTCAGCGCCGGCGCGCGCATGCATCACGGCCATGGCCGCAAGGACTTCGAGCGTTGCGTCATTGTCGACTTCCGTCTCCCCGTCCCGTCGTTGCCGCAGGATTCCGCAGTGCCCGTGATCGGTGTACTCGTCGACGCACACGTCCGTGATGACGACGAGCTCGGGCGCTGCACTCTTCATCTCGGCGACTGCCCGAGGGACCGGGCCGTCAGGGTCGATGCCGCTAGACCCCGTGGCATCCTTGGACGTCGGTAGGCCGAAGAGCAGCACCCCGCCGATACCTCGGCGGGCAGCGTCCTTCGCGACCTGAGCAGCCGCACGGATCGGCAGCTGCGATACCCCTGGCATGGTGCCGATGGGGTGTGCGCTGTCTATCCCCGCGCGAAAGAAAAGCGGCCAAATGAGATCGCGCGGCGAGACGGTGGTCTCGCGCACGAGCGCGCGCAGCGCGGGCGAGGCACGTAGCCTGCGGGGTCTGACGGCGGGGAAGGGCATCGCGCAGGCTCGTGGATAGCACGAGGAGATCGGGGGCGGGGTACCCGCGGGCGCACCGCTTCGGGTCGCCTCGCGCGGGCCCCACAGATTTTCCTTCCGATCTTGGACGCTTCCTGTTCAATCGCCCGGTCATGGACCGCGGCGTCGTCTGTTTCGTGGGCCTCGGCCCGGGCGATCCCGTTCAGCGGACGCAGCTCGCGGAGGCGCGCCTTTCGTGCGCCGACATCGTCGTGTCGGATGAAGAAGCGCTCGAGCCATCCCGTCTGCTCGCGCTGGCGCGCGAGGGCAAGCGCGTCGTCCGCGCGGTCGTCGGCGATCCTTTCGAGTCAGAGAGGGTCATCGCCGAAGTCCGCGATGTGGCCCAGGCAGGCGTCCGCTTCGAAGTCGTCCCGGGGGTGGGCGCCCGAGCGGCAGGGGGCGCGTTTGCAGGCGTCGTGGGCCACGCGACTCGCGTACTCACATCGCACGTCGAAGACGTGGTACGGCTCGCGCGCCACGAAGAGGCGGTGACGCTCGTGCTCGCGGCCGGGCAGCCAACCCAGCGGGTTATTGTCACGACGGTCGCTGATGCGCCTAGGAGAGCGCGCGAGCTCGGCGAGCAAACGGTGCTCGTCGCCTTCGGGGCTCCGGAGGAGTCGCTGCGCTGGTTCGAGCGTCGCCCGCTCTTCGGCAAGCGCGTCCTCGTGACCCGGGCCCGTCCACAGGCCGTTCGCTCCGCGGAGCTGCTGCGGGAGGCCGGGGCCGAGCCGGTGGTCGTTCCGGTGCTGGTTTTCGCTCCTCCGAGCGATCCGGCCCCGCTGGAGAGGGCCTTGTCGCGACTTCGCGCCGGTGCCTACGGTTGGGTGGCGTTCACCAGCGCCAACGGTGTCGAGAGCACCTGGAATGCCCTCGTTGCGGGAGGCGGCGACGCGCGCGCGTTCGGCGGCGCAAGGCTGGCTGCCATAGGTCCTGCAACTGCGGGGGAGCTCGAAAAGCATGGTCTTCACGCGGACGTCGTCGCCAAAGACTTTCGTGGTGAAGGCCTAGCCGAGGTGATGCTCGGCGCTCTGAGCGAGACGGGCGATGGCGACCGCATCAGCCGGAAGGACGGCCAGGACCTTGCCCGGAATCGCGTTCTCCTCGCGCGCGCGTCCAAGGCGCGCGACGTTCTGCCGAATGCCCTGCGCGCAGCGGGGTGCGTCGTCGATGTCGTCACGGCGTACGAGACGCACCCACCTCCCGACGCGAGTATCGACGCCCTCCTTTGCGAGCTCGAGGCCGGCCGCCTGGACGCGGTCACGTTCACCTCCAGCAGCACGGTCGAGAACCTTTGCGACCTGCTTGGCCCGCGCGCCGCCATGCTCCTCGAACGGCCGCGAATCGCCAGCATCGGCCCGGTCACGACCGAGACGGCGACGGCGCGTGGTCTGCGCGTCGACGTCACCGCGCGTGAATACACCGTCCCGGGGCTGGTCCGCGCCCTCGTCGAGAGCTGGTCTTCGGCGCGATGATGACAAAGATCGTCCGCACGCAGCGGGCGAGACCCGACCTCCGAATCGTTTCAGCGTGTACCCTGATGCTTGTAGCCTGCTGCGCCGGACGCCGGCGTGTAATCCCATGTCACTGAGCTCCCTCATCGTTCAGCGCGAGGTCGCGACCATGCGTCAGGTGGAGGAGGCACTGGCGCGTCAGGTCCTCTACGGGGGTGACCTGGTCACGAACCTTTTGGAGGTGGCGCGCCTCGATGAGACGGTGCTGACGGGTCTGCTGGCGGAATCGATCCGCCTTCCGCCGGCACCTCCGGGCGAGCTGCCCCTGGCGCCAGACAGCGTCCTCGCGCTCGTTCCGTCCCAGCTGGCGGACCGCCACGTCATGATCCCGCTCGGTCTCGACGGAGAGACCCTCATCGTCGCCTTGGCCGAGCCGCTCGCGCACGATCCGCTCAACCAGCTGATCGCCGCCACCGGCCGGGCCGTGGAGCAGCGGGCGGCATCGGCGATTCGCGTTCGGCAGGCGATCGCGCGCGCGTACGGATTGCCGCTCGAGCCTCGCCTTCAGCGCCTCTTGTCGCGGTTTGCGGCCGAGACGGAGGGACGACCGGCGCGAAGCCAGACGCCCGCGTTCGGTAGTTTGGCATCGCGAGCGCCGGCGTCGACCATTCCCGTTCCTGCCGTGGCCCGACGACGCACATCCACGAACTTTCTCGCGGGCGGGAAGAGCCTCGAGTGGGCGCCTTCGGCCGCACTCGCGTCGCCAGACCAGGTCGACGGAGCGCCCGCCCCGCTCGACGGGACCGAGCGGCTTCGTCCCGTGCAGCGTGAAACCGCGCCGAGCCCCCGGATTTCGCGTCGTCGCCGGGGACCCATCACCATGGAGAGCGCCAGCCGCTTGGCAGACGAGGCCGTCGATCGCGATGCGCTGCTGGATCTGTTTTTTGATTTCTCCAAGCAGTACTTCGATTTTGCCGCGCTGTTCGTGGTGCACGCGGATATCGCTGCCGGGCGGCACGCGTTTGGCACTGGGGCGGACGAGCGAATCGTCGGGATCGGCGTCCCACTCGACCTGCCGAGCGTGTTGTCGCGGGCGCGCGATACCAAGCTGCCCATCGTCGAGCGTATGAACAGCGACGGGCTCGATGGTGTGCTCGCGAGCGACCTGCAGCGCCCCAGCTCGACGGAGACCGCGGTGGTCCCCCTCGTCGTCCGGACACGCGCCGTGGCGCTGCTCGTTGCAGACTGCGGCGATGCCGGAATCGATGGCACGAGCGTCGACCAGGTCGTGGCGTTTTCCCACGTGGTCGGCCGCTCCTTCGAGCGGCTCATCGTGCGCCGTAAGCGCGCCGGCGTCCTCGCAGGGGCCAAGCCGCCGGAAGCTCCGGGTGCGCAGGAGGCAACAACGTTCAGCCAACAATCGACGGCGCCCCCCCCCGCCGAGCGCAATCGGTCGTTCGCGCCGGCATGGCCCAGCGATGCCCCTCCACCGCGCAACATCCTTGCCGTACGCAACCATACCGGGCCCCCCATTCCTCGCGAGGAGCCGATGGATTCGATGGGCGCGTTGCGACGGGCGCCTCCGCGCACCCTGATCTTTCGGGACGCCCCCGGGCCGATGCCGATCCGCACGCCGAGCCCGCTTCCCGCGGTCATCCTTTCGTCGAGCGCGGAGACCGCGTCGGACCGTTCGCAGTCGAGCGACGCGATGGAGTCGTCGCCGGAGATAGACGTGGCGGACTTCGATGGAGAGATCCCGGCCGACCTGGATTCGCGCGCGCTCTTCGACCTGCTCGGCTGGGAGACGGGTGACGACCCGCCCGACGTGCCGCCTCCTTCGTCGACGTTCGCTGTCTCTGCGCACCGTCCGCCCGTCCCCTACGCGCCGTCCGAGGAGTTGCCCTCAGTGATCGTGGATCTCGACGAAGAGCTGGCGACGATGGTCGATCGCCTCGTCGCTGGCGAAACGGACGACCAGGCCGAGCGCGAGCTGTTGCACCAGGGCGAGCGCGCCATGCGCGTGCTCATGGCGCGGTTTCCCGGTCCGCTCACCTTCGACCGCGCGCGGTTCGCAACGATGGCCAGCCCGCCGCGGCCAAGCGAATGCGGTCCGCTGCTCCGGCTCATTGCGCGCGAACGCAAGGTTGCGCTCCCGTTCGTGCTGGAGCGTCTGTCGGACGACGATCCGGAGGTTCGCGGCTGGGCAACGCACCTCGTCTGCGAGCTGCCCTACGCAGAGGCCATTTTGCCGTTGCTCCCCCGCCTGAGTGATCCCGACGCGAGCACCCGGGCGTCGGCGACCCATGCACTCGCCGCGATCGCGCGTCTTTGCCCCGAGGAGACGAGGGAAGCCATCGACACACTCGCTCGCGGTGCTGACCCCGCAGGGCAGGCCGGTGCCCTGGGGGTCATGGCGCTGCTGCGCGACGCGCGACGTGTACCGGAGCTTGTGAGGGCGCTCGCGGAAGCCGACCCGCGCGTGGCAGGCGCAGCGCATCTGGCGCTCGTTCAGCTGACCCGCCAGGACTTCGGGCCGGACGCGCGGCCATGGTTGCGATGGTGGGAGCAGAACTCGTCGCGGCATCGGGTCGAGTGGTTGATCGATGCGCTGACACACGACGTGTCGGAGATCCGGAGCGCGGCCGGAGAAGAGCTGCGCGCGTTGAGCCGCGAGTACTTCGGGTTCGCGAGCGATCTGCCGCCGCGGGATCGCGAACGCGCGCAGCAGCGCTACCGGGACTGGTGGCTTGCGGACGGGCGCGGCCGATTCTCGCGCCGTTAACGTAGAATGGTGTCCGAACGCCCAGAGCGCGAGTCGGTATTTCGATCGCGTGCGCTGGTGCGATCGGGTCGGTAGAGAGCGCCCATTCGAATGCGGACGGGGTGCACTACGTCGAACACAGGAACGTGTGGCAAACCAACCGCGCCTTGGACGTGGACGGGCGGATTGGTGCGTTTACGGCATGCGACGTGCTATTCCTTTGACCGCGGGGGTTCTCCGATGGGCTTGAAGTCGCTCCGCTTCGAACGGTGGCTTGCCGCGCTTGGCGTTCTCAGTGCGTTGAGCACGGTCTCAGTCGGTTCTCCTGCGGACGAGCGGGACGCCGAAGCCGCGCGAATTGCCGCGGCAGGGCATTCGCTCAAATGGAACTGGACGCCCCCGGGTCACTCGGCCCGGTACGGGCACGCCGAGACGCTGATCCGCGCGCCGCTGCCGGCGGTGCGCGCACAGGTGCTCGATTTCGGACATTACAAGGACTTCGTCCCGGACAAGTTCAAGATCTCGCGCGTCATCGCGCACGGGCCGGATGGCTCGGCTGACGTTTACATCCAGATAGCCGTGATGCACGGGATGGTCCTTCTCTGGGACGTGACACGCTTTGGTCCGGCCCGGAAAGTGGAGCCCGGTCTGGAGATCGTGGAGGGCCGGATGGTCTCTGGCAAAGGCAACGTGGAGGACCTCGACGTGGTCTGGACGCTCCGCGCAGTCGACGGCCAGTGGACCATGCTGAAATGCGACCTCCTGCTGAAGCCGGGCTTGCCTGCACCCCAGTCTGCCATCGACGAAGAGCTGCGCGACTCGGCGATGAACGCGGTCGACGCTATTCATGACCGCGCCCAGGGCACCCAGGGGATCGCCGCGTGGGGGGGAAGCGGTGGATGAGAAGTCTTGCGCGACCGGCGCGGGCAAGACGGCTGGAATGACGCCGAGGTCAGCGGAGGGCGGAAGAAGCGCGCGCTGTTCGACCGGAGGTGACGGAAGTCGCTTGCGGGGGCTCGAGCGTTCCGCTAATCAGCTCCGCGCGGTGGAGCAGCCTGGTAGCTCGTCGGGCTCATAACCCGAAGGTCGCAGGTTCAAATCCTGCCCGCGCAACTAATCCGTACCACGATGCACCCCTCCGGCTCTTCTCACTCGATGGTGGGCG